>JAJZSM010000154.1 GCA_021849765.1 Actinomycetes bacterium
GATCGCGTTGAAGTAGACGGTGGGCTCGTAGTCGAGTCGCTTGATCGCCGCGAGCGTGATCCGGTGAGCCTGGATGTGGTCGGGGTGGCCGTAGAAGCCGATCTCGTTGTAGGTGACCACGACCTCGGGCCGCTCCTCGAGCAGCACCGCGGCCAGGCGGTCGGCCGCCTCGTCGATGCGCGTCGCCCAGAAGGACCGCGGGTCCTCGTTCTGGGGCCAGCCCACCATGCCCGAGTCGCGGTACCCGAGGCGCACCAGCCGGTCCACGCGCAACGCCGCGACCGCGCGATCGAGCTCGGCCTCGCGCAACGTCGCCACCGCTTCGGGGTCGTGGCCCGGCGCACCGGGTTTGATGCCACCGGGCGCGTCGCCGTACTCGCCGTTGGTACAGGTCACGAGCACCGTGCGCACGCCCTGGGCCGCGAGCAGCGCGAAGACCCCGCCCGTGGAACTCGCCTCGTCATCGGGGTGCGCGTGGACCGCGAGGAACGTCGGGCTCACGAGAGGCCCCCGAAGAGGTCGGACTCGTCGGCCACCGGCTCGTGTCGAGACCACGCGCGCTGGTAGTACTCGGTGCCAAAGAGCGCGAGGAAAAGCGTGGGGTCCATCGTCACGAGGTCGGCGTTGTCGATCTGGCTGGCGTGGGCCGCAATGGCGCGTTGCTTGACCTGTGCCCACTGGCGCACGTCCATGGTCGTCGCGACGAGCTCGTCGGGCGAGCCGATCCCCGCCTCAAGGACCCACGCCGGGAGGAATATCTCGAGGGCTCGCGCGTCGGGCACGAAGCGTGCGAGCACGCTCTCGGGCACGATCGGGTAGTAGAGCCGCTCCACCGAAGTCGAGCGCGCGACGGCCGCGCGCGTGACGACGTTGGCCATGACGTGATCGGGGTGTCCGTAGAACCCGTTCTCGTCGTAGGTCAACACGACCGTGGCGTCGAGCTCGTCGAAGAGTGCGGCCAGCGTCGTCGCGGACCGCTCGACGTCCACGCGCGTGAAGGCGTTCGCGTCGTCGTTCTGGGTCCAGCCCGCCATCCCCGAATCCCGGTAGCCCAACTGGATCACGCGCTCGAAGCCGACCAGGGCCGCCGCCGTGGCGAGCTCACTGGCCCGGACCACCAGGGTCGCGGGGACGTCGTGATCGGGGTCGTCGCCGGTCCGCCCCGCGGGGTCGATGCCGTAGCGCCCGTCGGTGCACGTCACGAGCACGACGCGATAGCCGAGTTCGGCGTAGTACGACGAGACCCCACCGGTGAAGAGGGCCTCGTCGTCGGGGTGCGCGTGCACGCACACCAGGGTCGGTCGAATACTCACGCCACGAGACTAGGAGGTGGTCAGTTGGATGATGCGCACCACGAGCAACGTACCGGCGACGATCAGGTAGGCGCCGTTGGCCCCGAGCAGCCAACGCCGGGGGCGCGACTGCACCGGCGGCTCGAGCAGCGCCAGTCGAGGCGTGCGCCAGTCGAGGCGATCGACGTCGTAGTGCGGCTGCGGTCCGGCACGTCGTAACGCGATCGGAAGTCCGACGGCGAGTCCAACGACCGCGATCGCCCCGAGCCCCTCGAGCAGTCCGACGACCGGCGCCGACGGGAAGACGGTCGAGATCATCATCACCACCGAGAGCACGACGAGCACCCCGACGATCACGACCGCCAGCGCGTTCAGCCAGCGCGGGTTGACCCACGGACCGAGGGTGGCCCGGTCGTTGGCCAGCAGCAGCACGATGATCGAGGTGCTCGGCAGCATCAGGCCGCTCATCGCCTGGACCGCCAGCGTGATGATCCCGAGGGGCGCGCCTGGCAACAGGGTCACCGCGCCGGCGACCACCAGCAGCGCGGCGAAGACCCCGTAGAAGCCCTTCGCCTCGCGGATCGGTACGTCAAGGCCCTGGTTGAATCGGTTCGACAGGTCGCCCATCGCGTAACTGCTCGCGAGGGTCACGGTGGCCGCGCCGACGATTGACGCGTTGAGCAGGATGATCGCGAAGAACGCGCCGGCGCCGTGGCCGACGTAACGGCCGAGTCCACGCGCGACCTCGAGCGCATTCACGTAGGCGTTGGTACCGCCGTGATGCGACAGGCCCGCCGCGGTGACCCCGATGAGGAAGGACGCGACCACCACCACCACGATCGAGCCGATCACCGTGTCGGCCCGCTCGTAGTTGAGCCAGCGCGGCGAGATCTTCTTGTCCACGATGTTGCTCTCCTGGAAGAAGAGCTGCCAGGGCGCCACCGTCGTGCCGATGATCGAGATGATGAGCAGCACGCTCGCCGAGCTCGCGCCGCCGCGGATGCCCGGGACGAAGAGGCTCTGGGTCATCGCCGACGTGGCGACGTGCACGCGCAGCACGAGTGGCAAGACGATCACGTTGGTCGCCACGAAGAGCATCATGAAACGCTCCCAACGTCGAAACGACCCGGTCGCAGTCACCGAGAAGAGGGCGACGACGGCGACGGGCACCGAGATGTAGGGCGACACGCCGAAGTAGTCCATCGACAGCGAGATGCCGATGAACTCAGTGATGATGATCAAGAAATTGAGTAGCAGGATCGATCCGATTGAGACGTTGCCCCAGCGACGACCGATGCGTTCGCGGATCAGACGGCCGTGGCCAACACCGGTGACCGCGCCGAGGCGCGCCACCATCTCCTGGTTCACGATCAGCACGGGGATGAGCAGCGGCAGCGTCCACAGCAGGGAGTACCCGAAGTTCTGGCCGGCCTGGGCGTAGGTCGACACGCCACCGGCGTCGTTGTCACCGACCATCACGATCAGACCGGGACCGATAATGGCGAGCAGCGTGAGGAAGCGGGCTCGCGCGCCACGACGCTCGCCGGTGTCGTGAGACGAGATCGTCCCGAATGCCCCTCGGATCTGTTGATGCCGACTCTCGTTCTCCACGTCACCTCCTCTCATCGTCGTGGGCGACCACGACGGGCCCAGAGGCGGGTTAGAGACCTGCCAAACGGACCGACCGCGGTCGGGTTGGGTCGTACTGCACTGTCATGGCTAAAGCACTACTAGGGGGTTTCAGACAACCCCCTTAGAACGTGGCGCGCGGCGAGGCACTATTCCTCCCCCGCCGTCATGCCGAACTCACGGCGCCAGCCCTGGGGCAGAAGCTCCTCGAGCAGGTCATCGACCGTCACGACGCCGATCATGTGGCCGTGCGTCTCGTCCACGACGGGCAGCACGGTCAGGTTGAAGTCGCTCATCTTGCGAGCGACGCGGTGCAGGTCCCAGTGCGGGTGCACGTGGGCCAACTGGGTTCGCGCCACGCTGAGCGCAAGGTCGTTCGCGCGGGCGCGCACGAGTCCCGCGATCGCGGCCGCGCCGACGGGCTGACCGTGCTCGTCGATGACGTAGACGCTCTGGAGCGCTTCGGCGGGCACGCGCGAATCCCGCACGGACTCCAGGGCTTCGGCGACGGTCGCGGTGACCGGCACGGACACGAAATCCGGGTTCATCATGCCCCCGGCGGTATCGGCGTTGTAGGCGAGCAGGTTTCGAACCTTGGCCTGCTGGCCCGCCGGCAGGTTCTCCAGGATCGTCAGGCGCCGCTCCTGGTCGATCTCGCTGATCAGGTCGGCCGCATTATCGGGCTCCATGCGCGCGAGCAGCCGAGCCGCGTCAGCGTCACTGCGGTCCTCGAGGAACTCGAGCTGGTGGGTGGTGTCTAACTCCTCGAAGACGTCGGCCTCGAGCTCGCGGTCGAGTCCCACCGCCTCGATGATCTCCTCGCCCTCCTCGTGACTCGCCTGCTCGACGAGGTCGGCGATCTGGGCGGGGTGCAGTTTGGCGAGTTTTCGATACGGGATCCGCAGACGGGCCGTGGGGACGTGGCCGACGAACGGTTCGATCGAGGCGAAGTCGACGATCGCCTCGGCCTTGACGCGCTGACCCATCGACGGACCGAGGATGCGCCGCAACAGGGGGCGACGTCCAGGGTCCACGCCGACGACCTCCCAAACGTCGTCGATCTTGGCGAGTTCGATCTCGTTGGCGCTGATGAGTCGGCCGCGCACCAAGTTGATCAGGTGTCGCGCGAGCAGGTCCTCGGCGAGCAACAGCTCACCGGGACGACGCTCGAAGCGTCGAAGGTCGACTCGGCGCCCCTCGAAGGTCACGCGACCGTGTTCGAGGCCGCCGATCTTTCGGATCGGTACGAAGAGGTCACGGCCTTCGATGCGGATGACCGCACCAACGATGGGCGGGTGAGCGTCGTCGCCGAGCCGCGCGACCAGGTCCTGGACGCGTCCAATCCGGTCACCTTCTCGATCGAAGATCGGTCGGTGCAGGAACGTTGAGAGGTGGAAGATTTCGGGCATGGGCACAACTACCGTGCCCAGGCTACTGCCGCTTCCACGCCCGAGTCGCTGGTCGAGGGTGAAATCTCGGTGTCAGTGGCTACCCAGACTCGCCAAGACTGCGGCCACGTGCTCGAGATCATCATCGTCGACGCCGACGTGGGTCACCAGGCGAACCCGTCGGGCCGCGAGCGTGCCGGCGAGCACGCCGTGCTCGGCGAGCTCGGCGACCAGTGCGCGGGCATCGGGGTGGTCGAAGACGACGATGTTCGTGCGACACGACGCGGGGTCGTAGCCCGATTCGGGGAACGTCCGCGCCACCAGGTCGGCGAGGCGACGGGCCCGAACATGGTCCTCAGCCAACCGCTCGATCATCGTGTCCAAGGCCACCAGGCCCGCCGCGGCGAGCACGCC
>JAJZSM010000155.1 GCA_021849765.1 Actinomycetes bacterium
ACGGGTCGCTCGACCCGCCAGGAACCGGTGTGGTTCGCGCGGCTGGTGCCGACGTCGAGGGTGATCGCGAAGGGCCGTTCCATTAGGCGTCCTCTCGGTTATCGAGTTCGTCGCGCTCGGGCGCCAACCCGTAGCGCGCGATGTTGGCGTCGGCGATGGCCTGGAGACGCGCGACGATGTCGGGGCGGCCCTTGGCGCCGAACAGGTGGGCGTAGCGACGCTGGAGCTTGAGGTACTCCTCGACCGGCGCGAGTCGGCGGATGTGCGAGACGTTGGTGACGACGCCGTGCTCGGCCTCGAAGACGGGGAAGAGGCCCGTCTCCTTGGCCAACCGAGCGAGGTGGATCGTGTCGTTGGACGCCGAGCCCCACCCGAGCGGGCAGGGCACGAAGACGTGCAGGTAGCGGGCCCCGCGAAAGCTCATCGCCCGCTCGACCTTGCGTTCGAGGTCGTGCAGGTCCGCGACGGTCGCGGTCGCGACGTAGGGGATGTCGTGGGCCATCGCGATTCGGGGCAGGTCCTTGCCCTGGCCGAACCCGTTGCCTGGCTCGGCGCCCACGACGTCGGTGGTTGCGGTGCGCGCCGCCGGCGGCGTC
The DNA here is from genome assembly GCA_021849765.1 of Actinomycetes bacterium. Next base: position 597 of record JAJZSM010000155.1, read on the forward strand.
GCGGCCGAGCGCTGGACGCCGGTGTTCATGTACCCCTCGTTGTCGTAGCAGATGAAGAGCACGTCGTCGTTGCGCTCGAACATGCCCGACAGCGTGCCAAAGCCGATGTCGACGGTCCCGCCGTCGCCGGCCTGGCCGACGACGCGAACGTCACTGCGCCCCTTCACGCGCATCGCTGCGGCGACCCCGGTCGCGACCGCGGGCGCATTGCCGAAGAGCGAGTGCAGCCACGGGATGCGCCAGGACGTCTCGGGGTACGGGGTGGAGAAGACCTCGAGACACCCCGTCGCGTTGACGGCGAGCAGCTGACCGTTGGTCGCGCGCATCGCCGCGTCGAGCGCGTAGCGCGCACCGAGCGCCTCACCGCACCCCTGGCACGCGCGGTGTCCAGAGTCGATCGAGTTCGTCCGGTGCGGGCTCGATTGAACGGTGCGGTCGTCGGCGCTCAGCAGCCGGTTCCCGACGGCGAAGCTGCCGACCTGGTAGAAGTGGACGCGCTGTTCACTCACGATCGGTCCTCTCGGTTGTGACGCAGGTCTCGCAGCACGTTCTCGGCGAACGGCCCCGATCGGCGGGTGCGAGCCATACGCGCACGTTCGCGCTCGATGATGCCCTCGTCGAGGTCGAGGAAGGTGAGCGCCTCCAGCTCGCCGCGAATCGCCTGGCCGATCATCGACTCGATCGAGTGCTGGGCGATCGGCCGGCCGCCGAGCCCCGCGATGACCGTGTTGAGCACCGCCGACGAGCCGAGCGTGGCCATCGAGACGTCAGTCGCGAGGACCCCGCCCATGCCGAGGCTGAAGGCCTTTTCGACGACGATGACGCGCGAGGCGTTCGCCAGCGCGGCACGCACCGCCTCGATGGGGAACGGTCGGAACGACGTGATGCCGAGCACACCGACGCGCTCACCGCCGTCTCGCAGGTGGTCGACGGCGTCCTTGATCGTCCCGAGCACCGAGCCCAGGGCGACGACGATCGTGTCGGCGTCCTCGGCGCGGTACGGGTGGATGAGCCCGCCGCTCGGGCGCCCGGTCAGTGCCGTGAACTCCTCGGCGATCACCGGGATGTAGTCGAGCGCGTCGAGCTGGCGCAGGTGTGCGAGGTAGCGCACCTCCTCGAAGGCTTCGGGACCCACCATGGCGCCGATGGAGACCGGGTCATCGGGGTCGAGCACCTGGCGCGGCTCGTAGGCCGGTAAGAAGCGGTCGACGGTGGCCTGGTCCATGAGGTCGACGCCCTCGACGGCGTGGGTCAAGATGAACCCGTCCATGCAGACCATGACGGGCACCGAGAGCTCCTCGGCCAGGCGGAAGGCCTGGACGTGGAGGTCGGCCGCCTCCTGGTTCGTCTCGGCGAAGAGCTGAATCCAGCCCGAGTCGCGAACGGCCATGGCGTCGCTGTGATCGTTCCAGATGTTGATCGGGGCCCCGATCGCCCGGTTGGCGAGGGTCATCACGATGGGCAGCCCCAGGCCGGCCGCGTTGTAGACCGCCTCGATCATGAACAGCAGGCCCTGACTGGCGGTCGCGGTGTAGGCCCGCGCCCCGGCGGCCGAGGCGCCGATCGACACCGACATCGCCGCGAACTCCGATTCGACGTTGATGTACTCACAGGGCGTGAGCGAGCCCTCCTTCACCTTGACGCCGATGGCCTCGATGATGTGGGTCTGGGGTGAGATCGGATAGGCGCAGACGACTTCAGGTCGACAGAGCGCGACCGTCTCGGCGATGGCCTTGGACCCCTCAAGTTGACGAAGCACGGGCGGCCGCCTCCATTTCTCGTGTCACGTGGTCGAAGGCCGCGCTCGCGGCGGCGGCGTTGCGCTCGCCGACCGGACCGTGGAACCGTTCGCGGATCGCGACGCCGATCGCGAGGAGCGGGACTTGGCCGGTGAGCGCGGCGAAGGCCCCGAGCAGGGCGGCGTTGGGCACGGCGCGCCCGACGTGTTCGATAGCGAGCTCCGTCGCGGGGCAGGTCATCAGGCGCTCGGGACGGAACCGCTCGCTGAGGTCATCCAGCCCGAGCTCCTCGAAGGTGCGTGACGTGTTGATGAGGACGTAGCCGTCCTCGACGAGGCCGCCGAACAGGTCGACCTGGTGGATCAGGGTGACGTCTTGGACGATGACGGCGTCGGGGGCCATGATTGGTTCGCGAGTTCGAATCTCGCGGTCGTCCAGACGGCAGTAGGACACGACGGGCGCACCGGTCCGCTCCGAGCCGAAGCTCGGGAAGGCCTGGGCGTGACGACCTTCGTTGAAGGCGGCGACGGAGAGCAACTCCGCAGCGGTGACCACCCCCTGGCCGCCGCGACCATGGATACGTACCTGAAACATGCGACCACCAGCCCACTCGTTCGTCGCTGCGCCGGCGCGGTACGCGACAACGCCGTCGAAGCACTCGGTCAGACGGTATCGCAGGTTCTTCGCGGTGGCGGAGGGCCTTTCGTCACTGTTGGACCCGTAGGGGCGGTGACAGTACCTGCGATTGCGTGAGGACTTCAGCCGAGTTGGATCGGACGGTTGTCCACGCCGGCGTTGAAGCCGACGCCGTTCAACGTGTGGTAGCGGTTGTCGCGCAGGTTGTAGAGCTCGATCGTGACCGAGGTCTTCTTGAAGGTCCCCGCCGCACAGGTGGGCGTGCAGTCGTTCACGTACTTGATCCCGTGGCCGTAGGTCACCGGGTTGCCCCACTGCTCCCACGCGAGGTTCGTGAAGCCGTAGTTCGCGTCGGCGCAGCTGACGACGATCGAGCGCGGCGTCGAGGAGGTCTGTCCGCAGAACGTGGCGGTGACCTGGCGGTTCGGTTGGATCTCGCTCAACGACAGTACGAGTCCGCCGAGTGCCAGCGCCGAGAGCATCGCCAGTAAGAGCAGGGGGATCTTGTTACGCACGACGAATCTCCTTCCGAGACGCGATGACGGGGGTGGCGATGAAAAGGGCGAGAGCGCACCACGCGCGCCGTCCGGATGGTCCAGGCGCTCTGTGCCGACCTGGTCCAACGGGCACATGGCTTCACTCGTCGCAGTGTCTCTGCCACCGCTTGTGTCACGGTATCGAGACTACCGACCTGCGCGAAGGCCTTTTGGCCCTGGCGGCGGCTCGTCGCGTGCGCTGACGCGGTACCACGAGCGCGCAGCCAGGTCTAGGGTTGCGACGTGGGGACACATGACCGCGACCAAGGCAGCGAATTATCGGCCGAGGTTCGCCGCCGTTACGACGACGAAGCCGACGAGCTCGGGGGCGATCCCGTGTGCTGGATCCAGTACGTCTGTTCGCGCTGCGGTTCGATCATCGATGGTCCGGACCACGAACTGACCTGCCGCGAGCGCTAGACGCGTCGGCGAGGACCGCGCCCCAAGGCTCGAGCGTCCACGACGTCGTGGCCTGGGTGATAGGCCTCGCCACGAAGAGCGAGCCACGTGGACGGTGCGGGGCCGCCTGTGGCTCTTCAGGTGCTCGACGGACGGGCCGTGCACGTTCGGCGTTTCGAGCCGATCTCGGCGTTGTTGACATTGATTTGTGTGTGTATCCGTAAGTACGTACAATTGAGCAGTGACACCGTTGGACTTTGTCGTCTCGCTCGCCCTGATCTCAGTGGCGGCCGGTGTCCTCGGGTCGCTCGTCGGCCTCGGCGGTGGGGTCGTGATCGTGCCGGTCCTGACCATCTTCTACGGCGTGAACATCCGACTCGCCATCGGCGCCAGCATCGTGTCGGTCATCGCCACTTCCAGTGGCGCCGCCGCCGCCTACGTCCGCGAACGCATGACCAACCTGCGCGCGGGGATGTTCCTCGAGGTCGCGACCACCACCGGGGCGCTGAGCGGTGCTTACCTGGCCACCCTGCTGCCCGAGCGCTTCCTCTTCGCCTTCTTCGGCGTCGTCCTCGCCTACTCCTCGGTGATCACCTACCGCAAGCGCCACGAGGACCAACTGCTGGCGGTCTCGAACGACCGCATCGCCAACTACTTCAACCTCCATGGCTCGTACTACGACGAGGCCGAGGGCCGCGAGATCACCTACAAGGTCTCGGGGACCAAACTCGGGCTGGTCCTCATGTACATCGCGGGCCTGGTGAGTGCGTTGCTCGGGATCGGTTCGGGAGCCCTCAAGGTGCCAG
>JAJZSM010000156.1 GCA_021849765.1 Actinomycetes bacterium
AGTCCTTGATGATCTGCTGCTTCTCAGCCATAACGTCGTTTGCCTTATGAGTCGGGGGTCCAGCTGCGAGCCGCCCACTTGACGACCCACACGATCAGCGTCGCTGACCGAGGTCTTAGCCTAGCAGCGTCCAGGTCGTCGGTGGCGAACTCGCGAAGATTTCCCGACTTTCGGCCACGTCGCGCCCCATCTGGGCGACCAGGTCCTCGACCGAGTCGAAGCGCACCTGGTCGCGCAGGCGCTTGAGAAACGCGACGTCGATGGTGGCGCCGTAGAGGTCACCGCTGTAGTCCACCAGGTGGACCTCGACGAGGGTCTCGCCGTCAGCGTAGAACTGCGGCCGGCGCCCGATCGAGACGGCGCCACACCACCGGTCACCCTCGGGGGTGCGCACGGCCGCCGCGTAGACGCCCGACGGCGGGCGTAACGCTCCCCCGTTGACCCGCAGGTTGGCGGTCGGAAAGCCCAGTTCGCGGCCCCGGGCATCGCCGTGCTCGACGACCGCTCGAAGCGTGAAGGGGCGTCCGAGGACCGTGGCCGCCCGCTCGAGGTCCCCGTCGGACACCGCTTCACGGATCGCGGTGGAGGACCACCGTCGCCCGTCGCCGGCCAGGGCCAGTGCGTGGACGCGGAAGTCTTCGGCCGCGCCGACTTCCGCCAGGCTGTGCACATCGCCGGCTCGGTCATGGCCGTATCGGAAGTCCTCGCCCACCACGACGTCGGCGGCGCGCAGGTCGTGGACGAGCACGCGGTCCACGAAGGACTCGGCCGACTCCAGCGCGAGCTGCTCGTCGAAGTGCAGGACCCGCACAAGTTCGACGCCGAGCGCTTCGAAGCCGTGGAGCCGCTGGTCGAGGGTTCCGATCGCGAGCGGGACCCGCTCAGGGTGAACGGTCAGTGCGGGGTGCGGGAAGAACGTGACGACCGCCAATCGCTCGGCGTGCACGGCGGCCAGCTCACGGGCTCGACCGATGACCCGTTGGTGCCCCCGATGGAGCCCGTCGAAGACGCCAACCGCCACGGCGCTTCGCCGTTCGTCGAGTTCCACGTAGTCACCATCGCGCCAGACGATCATCAGTGACAACCTACGAGCGGTCAGGGCCGGCGTCGGCCGCGAAGACGATTTCGGGTTGCCACTGGTCTCCTCGCCGCCCGAGGACCGCGACGAGTTCGCCCGCCCGGTCGAGTGCGGCGACGGTCGAGCCGTCCACCGGCGACACAATGTCGAACCGCTGGCCTCGCACGATGCGACGCACCACGTCATCGTCGACGGTCATCGAAGCCAGATGCTGGACCATAGCCCGCGCGGGCGCGATTGGTGACCGGCCGAGGCGCATCGCGTCCTCAAGCGCCTCGAGGGTCATCGCGTCACGCACGTCGTGCACACCGATCGCCGTGCGGCGAAGTGCGGTGAGATGGCCTAGCGTGCCGAGGCGTTGGGCGAGGTCACTCGCCAACACCCGGACGTAGGTCCCGGTGGAGCAGACGACGTCGAAGTCCCATCGATCATCGCTGTCTGGTGTCAGGCGGAACGACTCTACGGTGATCGAGCGCGGCGGCCGGTCCACTTCGACGCCGCGTCGCGCGAGGTCATAGAGTCGCTCGCCGCCGATCTTGATCGCTGAGACCATCGGTGGCACCTGCTGTTGCGGCCCCGTGAGCGAGGCCGCGGCCTTCGCCATCGCATCCTCGTCGATGGCGGGCACCGGCGCGCGCGCCACGACTGTGCCGTCTGCGTCGAGCGTGTCCGTCGCCACGCCCAGCTGGATCGTGCCCACGTATCGCTTCGTCTCCGCCTGGACGAACCGCAAGAGCCTCGTCGACGGTCCGACCGCCACGATCAAGAGGCCCGTCGCCATGGGATCGAGGGTTCCGGCGTGTCCGACCCGTCGTTCGCCGACGATGCGCCGGACACGGGCGACGACGTCATGACTCGTCATCCCGCCCGACTTGTCGAGCAGCAACATGCCGTTAGTCGTCATCGTCTCGATGCCGGCGCAGTATCTCCTCAACCGCTTGACCCTGGGCGATCGCGGGGTCGGCCCGGAACGTCAGGATCGGCGTGCGCTTCAGGCGAGTCTGTGCGTTCACCGCACCTTGGAGCTGGCGGCGGTGCTCTTCGAGCACCTCACGGGCTCCGCTCGGGAGCGAGTCGAAGAACACCACGCCCTGACGCAGATCGGGTGACGTCTCGACGCCAGTCACCGTGAGCAGCCCGAGGCGCTCGTCGATGTCCGACAGTCGAACCAGTTCGTCCGAGATAATCTCACGCAGGATCTGGTTGACGCGCGCTGAGCGCGGATAGGTGTGATGTCCACTCGGATGTGCCATGGCTTACGCCGTTCGCGGAATCTCACGCTCATCGAACGTCTCGATGATGTCGCCTTCCTTGAGGTCCTGATAGTCCGAAAGGCCGATGCCGCATTCGAAGCCCGACTGCACTTCGCGCGCGTCATCCTTGAAGCGTCGCAGCGAGGTGATGGTGCCCTTCCAGATGATCGTGCCCTCACGGAGGAAGCGAACCTTCGAGCCACGGGTGATGACGCCTTCGCGCACGAAGCAGCCAGCGATCGCACCGATCTTGGGAACCCGGAAGACCTCGCGGACCTCCGCCTCGCCGGTGACGACCTCTTCGAAGACTGGCGAGAGCAGGCCGAGCATGGCGGCCTCGATCTCCTCGATCAACTTGTAGATGATCTCGTAGGTGCGCACTTCGACACCTTCGGACTCGGCCAACTCGCGGCTACGCCGGTCGGGTCGGACGTTGAAACCGATGATGGTGGCGTTGGAGGCCTTGGCGAGTTGCACGTCGTTCTCGGTGATCCCACCGACGCCGCGGTGCACGAGCACCAACTTCACATCGTCACGCTCGAGCTTCCGCAGTGACTCCGTGCACGCTTCAAGTGAACCTTGCACGTCAGCCTTCAACACCAGGTTGAGGGTTGCGGTCTCGCCGCGCTGAATCTGTTCGAAGAGGTCCTCGAGTCGCGCGCCGCTCGCGGCGGCCACGGGCTGGTGGCCCACGAGGCGCACACGCTGGGCGCGCGCTTCGGCGAGTGACCGGGCGTGACCGAGGTCGTCGGCCACGCGCATCTCGTCGCCCGCGAGCGGTGGCTCACTGAACCCGAGTACCTGGACCGGCGTCGACGGGCCGGCGGACTTGACCTGCTGGCCCCGGTCGTTGATGAGCGCCTTCACTTTGCCGTAGGCGGCGCCGGCGACCACCGGGTCCCCGACGGCGAGCAGTCCCTTTTGGACCATGACCGTGGCGACCGGGCCACGTCCGACCTCGAGGTTCGCCTCGAGCACCGTGCCGATGGCGCGTCCCGTTGGACGAGCGACGAGCTCGCCCATCTCGGCGACGAGCAGCACCTGCTCGAGCAGTTCATCGATGCCCACGTTCTGGAGCGCCGAGATCTCGACACAGATAGTGTCACCGCCCCACTTCTCGGGGACGAGTCCGTACTCGCTGATCTGCTGCAGGACCCGATCGGGGTTGGCGTCGGCCTTGTCGATCTTGTTCACCGCAACGATCAAGGTGACGTCGGCCGCCTTGGCGTGGTTGATCGCCTCGACCGTCTGGGGCATGACCCCGTCATCGGCCGCGACCACGAGGATGACGATGTCAGTGACCTTGGCGCCGCGAGCACGCATCGCCGTGAAGGCTTCGTGACCCGGCGTGTCGAGAAACGTGATTGACCGACCTCGCCACGACACCGTGTAGGCGCCGATGTGCTGGGTGATGCCACCGGCCTCGCCGGCGACGACGTTGGTCTTGCGAATCTGGTCAAGCAACTTGGTCTTGCCGTGGTCGACGTGGCCCATGACCGTCACGACCGGGGGTCGCGGCGTCGCGGGAATCTCGTCGTCGAGGTCGTCCTCGTCAAAGAACTTCGCGAGCAACGCAGCCTCTTGCTGCTCGCCCGGGTCGACCATGCGAACCGACGCGCCGACTTCGGCCGCGTACAACTCGATCATGTCGTCACTGAGGCCCTGCACCGCGGTCACGATCTCGCCCTGCAGGAAGAGGAACCTGATGATGTCAGCCGCACTGCGATTCAACTTCGGTCCAACGTCCTTGGCCGTCGAGCCTCGCTCGATGATGACCTCGCCGTCGGGTACCGGGGCACTGCTCGGCTGCCACGTGGTCATCTGGGTCGGCTCGAGCTCTTCGATATTGCGGCGTCGACGTCGCGTCGCCTTGCGCTGGGATCCACGGGGACCACCGCCACCGCGGGCGGGCGGACGTCCGGTCGTCGCCGACGGACCCGAGCCGGGGCCGGTGCGCGGACCGCCGAAACCCGTGCCGCCGGGACGGGGCGCGCCAGTCCTCGGTGGACCACCGGGACGGGAGGCCGGACGCGAGCCCGGGGCCCCGGTACGGCCCGGTGCACTGCTGATGGGTCGACGAGCGCCAGGCGGCGGCGGGATCGGTCGTCCCGAGGGACTCAATGGTCGACCAGGCGGCGGCGGGATCGGTCGTCCCGTCATCGAAAGTGGGGGGCGCTTGGGCTGGGGTGATTCGGACCCGTCGCCGGCTACCGGTCGCTGCGTCGGTCGAATCGTCGTTGGACCATCGGGTGAGACCGTGCGTGTGGGTGCCGGCTTGGGTGGAGTCACGCGGCTACGAACGAACTTGGGCGCCTCGGGCGCCTCGCTCGGTGCGTCACCGACGGGTGCAACCTGGCTAGTCCCTTCAAC
>JAJZSM010000157.1 GCA_021849765.1 Actinomycetes bacterium
CATTGCCAGTGGCGCGCAGACCCCCTCGGCCGTGGTGTCGGTCGCTTCGACCAGCAACATTACGGTGGGTGCAGTGGTGAGCGGTACGAACATCGCGGGGAGCAGCACCGTGGCGTCGGTGGACACGACCAACAGTACGGTGACGCTGAACAACCCGACGTCGGCTCCGGTGCCGGCTGGTACGACGTTGACCATTAGTTTCAGCGAGTCAGGGACACTTACCTCCACGACGGTCTTAGTGGCGTCTACGACGGGTATCGCCCAAGGTATGAGCGTCAGTGGTACTGGTATCCCGGCTTCCGACACGGTGGCGTCGGTGGTGAGCAGCACGTCGTTCACGCTGACTAGTGCGGCTGGCACTTCAGGCACTGTCTCGTTGACGTTCTCAGCCACGATCAGTGGCGCGCAGACCCCCTCGGCCGTGGTGTCGGTCGCCTCGACGGCTGGCATCTTCGCTGGCGCGACGGCGTCCGGCGGTCTGACGGGAACTGTCGCGTCGGTCGGCACGAATACGGTGACCCTTACCGCAGCCACGAGCGCGCCGGTCGCGGCGAACACGTCGGTGACCTTCACCAACGTTGGTAGTGCCAGCGGCTTCACGGCGACCGTGGCGAGTTACAACGCGGCGGGCACCCGTAACGGCGGCCCGACGACCACGACGGCCTCAGTGAGCAGTGCGACCTCGATGACGGTGCAGGGCCTGGCCCTCACCGGAGTGGCCGGTGGCATGTACGTGCTGACGGTGAGCTTCGGCACGGGAACCGTGAACGCTGCGGTGCCCGAGGTTGTCCCGCCGACGATCACCGGCATCGCCTACGCCTCGAGCTCGATCACGAGCGTGGGTGCGGGAGCGACGAACCAGACGGTCTACGTCGAGGGTTCGGGCTTCCTCTCGGGGGCGACGGTGTCGTTCCCGTCCACGAGCGGTCTGTCGGCGACGGTCTCGTCGGTGACGCCGAACGTCATCACTCTGCTGGTCTCGGCGACGAGCACGGCGACGTCGGCCCCGGTGACGGTGACCAACACCACCGGTGGGGCGGCGACGTCTCCGAATGTCGTGGTGACCGCAGCGCCAGTTATCTCGTCAGTGGTGCCGGACTCGGTGGTCGCTGGTGCGGCCGCGACGACGGTGACGATCTCGGGAAGCGGCTTCGTAGGGGGCGCGACGGTGACGTCGAGCACGCCGCTACTGACCATCGGTGCGGTGACGGTCGTGAGTGGCTCGGAGATCACCTTTACGGCCTCGGGCCCCGCGATCAACGGTACGGCCAACGTGGGCGTGACGCTGAGCGTGACGAACCCGAACGGGGGCGTGGGAACGTACGCGTTCTCGATCAACCCGCAGCCGACGGTGACCGGTACGTACTACGTGGCACCGAGCAGCACCAACACCGAAGTGTTCGTGAACGGGACGGGCTTCGCCACGAGCGGCATGACGGTGAAGAGCAGCAGTGCTGACTTCACGGTGGCGCTGGCGGGCGTGAACTCGACCGGTACCCAGGCGGTCCTGCTGGTGACCACGGACGCGGCGGCCACGCAGGGTACGTCGAGCACGGTGACCTTCACCAACCCCGACGGCAGCACCGTGTCGTTCCCCCTCAACGGTGGGACGGCTCCCAAGCCAGTCGTCAAGGTTGCGCCGCGGGCCATTCGTATGAGTGCCGCGGTGTGGACGGGTAAGCGCACGGTGGTGGACATCATCGGCGTGGGCTTCTACGGTCAGCCGCAGATCACGAGCAACATGGGCGGTACGCACGTGGGCGTGATGCGCGACAACGGCAAGGTGCTGGTCATCGTAGTGACGGTGGCGAAGAACGTGCACGTGGGTGTTCACACCTTCACGCTGCGCTTCGCCCAGGGTCAGATGACCACGGTGCGCTACAACCAGCGGTAGTCGCAGTACGCCTCTCGTTGCGTTGTGCAATTTTTTACGATCCGTGATGGGTAATGCTCTGGTACGAGTGCGCGACGGCGGTGACGGCCGGCTTCGCGGTTCCCCCCACCTGCACGGCGATCCCCGGCGCGACGGCGGCGACCTTCGTCGTGACCTCGAACCAGGCGGGGTACTACCTCAGCGTCGGCGAGACCGTCACCGGCGACAACACGACGGCGACCGCCCTGGCCGCCTCGACGCCGCTGGTGACGACCAACGCGCCGGGCTCGCCGACCCACGTGGTCGCCGTGGCCGGCGTGGGCTCGGCGAGCGTCTCGTGGTCCGCGCCGACGACCGGCCTGACCCCCACCTCGTACCGGGTCGTGGCCACCAACGGCGCGACGTGCACGTCCGTGACCACCTCCTGCGTGGTCACCGGCCTGCTCTACGGCACGTACTACACGTTCACCGTGACCGCGACCAACGCGGCCGGCACCAGTCCCGCGTCGCTCGTCTCCAACCCGATCACGCCCAGTGAGTCGGTGCCGGGCTCACCGACCCGCGTGGTCGCCGTGGCTGGCGAGGGCTCGGCGAGGGTCTCGTGGTCGCCGGCGCTGGCCAACGGCTCACTGGTCACCCTCTACGTCGTCACCGCGCTGCCCGGCGGCGCGACGTGCTCGACCGCGGGGACCTCGTGCCTCGTCACCGGTCTCACGAACGGTCTGACCTACGCCCTGCGCGTCACGGCGCGCAACGCGCTGGGCACGGGCGCGAGCTCCGCGCCGGTCGCCGTCACGCCCCGGGTCGCCAGCCCGCCCGCCCCGGTCGGCGTGGTCGTGCGTCGAGCCAGTGACGCCCTGATCGTGGCCTGGTCCGCCGGGCTGGCCAACGGCGTCGCCGTGCGCGGCTACGTGGTGAGCGTGAGTGGCGGCGGGACCACCCGCACCTGCGCGACCACGGCCACCACCTGCACGGTGAGCGGCCTCGTGAACGGCGTCGCCTACCGCGTGGTGGTGTCCGCGCGCGGGGCGTCGAGCGCCGCCGAGACGGTCGTGGGCGCGCTGGTCGCCCCGGCGGGACACCCGTCGGCGCCGGTCGTCTTCCACAGCGCGCGCGGGCGCGGCGTCGTGATCGTGTACGTCCACCCGCCGACGGCGCTGAACGGGGCACCGGTCGCCTACTACCAGTACCTGTGAGGTTCCCCAGTGAAAGTGGACACGGTTTATGCGGCCAGTGCTACTCGGGACAAGGCTAGTTCGTAGGTGACGGGACTGACGTTGCCGATGGTCGAGTAGCGACGATCGTGATTGTAGAAGTGGATGTAGTTCTCGACGCCGACGCGAAGCTCTGACATGTTGGCGAACACGTGGCGGTAGAAGTACTCGTGCTTGAAGATGGACCAGAACGACTCGATGCTCGCGTGGTCGAAGCAACTGCCGGTGCGACCCATCGAGCGAACGATGCCGAACTTCTCACACAGTTCGATCACGCCATGGTCGGTGAACTGTGCGCCTCGATCCGTGTGGAAAATAGTGCCGACACAGTTCATGGTGCGCGAGCGCACGGCGTCGTCGAGGGCCTCGAGCACGAGCTCGGCGCGCATGTGGTTCGCCAGCGCCCAGCCGAGCACGCGACCCGAGCAGGCGTCGCGGATCGCGCACAGGTAGGCCTCGCCGGTGCCGATGGTCATGTAGGTGATGTCACTGGTCCACTGGACGTTCAGCTGGGTGGTGACAAAGGCACGGTTCACGAGGTCGACCGGGTAGTGGGCGTCACGGCTCGAGATCGTCGTGATCTTGAAGGTGCGCGGGCTGATCCCCGCGATGCCCAGTGCGCGCATGCGCGCAGCCACCGTGTTCTCGCTGACCGTGTCGCCGGCCTCGTGCAGATCGCTCGTCACACGGGGGGATCCGTAGGTGCCGTGCGAGGCACTGTGCGAGGCGACGATCCGGTCGTCCAGGCTGCTGCGACGCTGCTCGCTCGCCAGGGGCTCACGGCCCTGGGCCTTCTTCCAGCGGTAGTAGCCCGCGGTCGAGACCTCCAGGAGTCGGGCCATGCGAGTGACCTCGAAGTTCGCGCACTCCGCGGCCATCAACGCAAATCTCTCTGCTTTGGTGGCTTCGAAGCGAAGTACGCGGCTGCTTTTCCCAAGAATGCCAGGTCCTTGTCCTTCTCGGCGACCTCACGGCGCAGCCGCAGCAGCTCGGCCCGTTCGGCGACGCTCAGTGGCTCGTTGCTGCTGGCCTGCAGCGCCTCCATCCGTCGACGCTCGTCACGCACCCACGTACTCAGCGAGTTCTCCAGAACCGATAGCTCCTTCGCCACGTCGCGCACCGTCCGGCCGGTGTCGATGACGCGGTGAGCCGCCTCGGTTCTGAACTCGAGAGTGAACTTCCTTCTCGTTATTCCCATGGTGACATCCTCCCACCCGACTCGCGAGCCGGGCTCTTGGGTGTCCACTTTCACTGGGGAACCTCACTGCTCACCGGCACCCTCCTGCGGGGGCGCTGGACGGTCCAGCCGATCAAGGGTCGCACGGTGATCGTGCTGCGCGGGCTGCGCCTCGCCACCGCCTACGTCGTGCGGGTGCGCGCCGTGAGCGTGGGCGGCGCCTCGCCGGCCTCGCGGCCGGTGCGGGTCGTGACCCTGTAGCGGGCGTCGCGGTCGACCGGGCTCGCCGACCATCCGGCGCCTACACTGAGCCAGGTGAGCATGTTCGTCGTCCAGGTGCGCCAGCGCGCCCGGGGACGTGTCGGGACGATGCTGTCGCTGTGGTCAGTCGTGATGGCCGTGGTGCTCTTCCTCGGTGAGAC
>JAJZSM010000158.1 GCA_021849765.1 Actinomycetes bacterium
CTGGGCGCGGCGGTCGCGAGTAACTATCCCTCCTTCGTTGGCCAGGCGATCGTGGCGGGCTGGTTCGGCCTCTGCGCCGCGGTCGCCCAGCCGAGTTTCGATGCCATCACCCAGCGCCACGTCCCACCCGGTGCCCAGGGGCGCACCTTCGCGCGCTTCGCGGTGCGTCAGCAGTTGGCCTGGGTGATCGGAGCCGTGATCCCAGTGGGGATTTCGCTCGCCTTCGAATCGGGCGACCGGTTCCTCGCCGTCATCACCGCCGTGGGGGCCATCCTCTACGGCGTGGGGCGTCGGTACGCCAGCCGCTGACGCGACTCGCTGATGTGCTGTACTAGGCCATGGCACAACCTGAAGCAATGGCCGACGAGGTGGCCGATGCGGCACCCCACGTCGTCGTCGTCGGTGGCGGATTCGCGGGGATCGCCGTCGGACGGGGGCTCGCGAATTCGTCCGTTCGCGTCACGATCATCGACAAGCACAATTTCCACACGTTCCTGCCTCTGCTCTACCAGGTCGCCACGGCGGGACTCGAGCCCGCGGATGTGGCGTACCCGATCCGCACGATCTTTGGTGGCGCACCCAACATCCGCTTCCGACACGGGCGTGTGCGCCAGGTCGATCACGCGGCCAACGCCGTGGTACTCGATGACGGTTCTCGACTGGACTACGACCACCTGGTCATCGCCACCGGTGCGACGGCGGCCTACTTCGGGATTCCCGGCGCCTCGCAGTACGCGATGCCGCTCTACTCGCTCGCCGACGCTCGCCGTCTTCGCAACCGGTTGCTGCTCGCGCTCGAGGACGCTGACGTGCGGGCCGAACGCGAATCCGTGTCGCTCACGTTCGTCGTGGTCGGCGGTGGACCGACAGGCGTCGAGACGGCCGGGGCGCTCGCGGAGTTGATCGCCATCGCGTTGCGTCGCGACGGGTTGCGGCTCGACGCGAAACGTGTTCGCGTGGTGTTGGTCGACCTCGCCGATCGACTGCTCACCGCGTTCCCCGAGTCCGCGAGCCGCTACGCCGCTCGGGAGCTGGCCGAACTCGGCGTCGAGGTCCAGTTCGGCCGTTCGGTCGTCGCCGTCGAGGAGGGGGCGATTCGGTTCGCCGACGGCGAGCGGCTCGAGACCGCGGCGGTCATCTGGGCCGCCGGGGTCACCGCGAGCGGGACGCTCGTCCACGGACTGACGGTGGCGGCCGGACCCGGTGGACGAGCGGGCGTGGGCGCCGACCTGCGCTGCACGACGAGTGAGAACGTCTGGGCGGTCGGTGACGCGGCCGCCATACCGAGCACCGATGGGTCGTTCTGTCCGCAGTTGGCGCCCGTCGCCATCCAGTCGGGGCGCCACTGCGCCACCCAGATCCTGCGGGTCACACGGGGCGAGCCGACGACGGCGTTCGTCTATCGCAATAAGGGCATCATGGCGACCATCGGCCGACGGGCCGCGGTTGCGAAGTTACCCCGAGGCGGCGTGATCCGTGGGACGCTCGGTTGGCTGGCGTGGCTCGGCCTGCACCTGTTCTATCTGGTTGGTTTCAGGAACCGGCTCCGTGTGTTGATCAACTGGACGTGGCGATACTTCGACTGGCCATCGGGCCCCCGGCTCATCGTCGCCGACGCCGAGACCGCCGAGTGAGCTAGCCCAGCCGCTCCTCGAGGTCGTCGACCTGTTCGAGCAATGCGGCGGGCAGCCGGTCGCCGAACTGGGCGAAGTGCTGGCGGATCAGCGGGACTTCGTTACGCCACTCGTCGTGGTTGACGGCGAACAGTAGCGAGAGGTCGGCCTCGGGCAAGTTGAGCCCGTCGACGTTGAGCGCGCCCGGTGCCGGTACATAGCCAATGGGTGTCTCGACGGCTTGGCCCCGTCCGGCGCTTCGCTCGAACACCCACTCGAGCACACGACTGTTCTCGCCGTAGCCGGGCCACAGCCAGTGCCCGTCGTCGGCCTTGCGGAACCAGTTGACGTAGAAGATCTTGGGCAGTGACGACTCGTCGAACCGGTCGGCGAACGTGAGCCAGTGCGCGAAGTAGTCGGCCATGTTGTACCCGCAGAACGGGAGCATCGCGAAGGGGTCGCGGCGCAGGTTCCCGACGGCCCCGGCGGCGGCGGCCGTCGTCTCGGAGGCCATGATGGAACCGAGGAACACGCCGTGAGCCCAGTCGCGAGATTCGAAGACGAGCGGCACGACGCTGGCGCGACGTCCACCGAAGAGAATCGCGTCAATCGGCACACCCGCGGGATCCTGCCACTCGGGGGCGATGGCGGGGTCCTGGTCGGCCGGAGCCGTGAATCGTGAGTTGGGGTGCGCGGCGGGCGTGCCCGACTCGGGTGTCCACGACTGGCCGCGCCAGTCGGTGAGGTGCGCGGGCGGTTCGCTCATCCCTTCCCACCAACCTTCGCTGGCGCCGGTCAAGGCGGTGTTGGTGAAGATGGTGTTCGCCTCGACGGAGTACATCGCGTTGGGGTTGGTCTCGTAGTTGGTGCCCGGCGCCACGCCAAAGAATCCCGCCTCGGGGTTGATCGCGTAGAGGCGCCCGTCGGGCCCCGGCTTCATCCAGCAGATGTCGTCGCCGATGGTCTCGACCTTCCAGCCCGGCAGGGTCGGGACCAGCATGGCCAGGTTCGTCTTGCCACAAGCGCTCGGGAAGGCACCGGTCACGTAGCGGGTCTCACCGGCCGGATTCGTCAGCTTCAAGATCAGCATGTGTTCGGCGAGCCAGCCGTCGTCACGCGCCATGACCGATGCGATGCGTAGAGCGAAGCACTTCTTTCCGAGCAGTGCGTTGCCGCCGTAGCCCGAGCCGTACGAGATGATCTCGCGGGTGTCGGGGAACTGGACGATGTACTTGTTGTCCGCGTCACAGGGCCACGGGACGTCGGCCTGCCCGTCGGCGAGTGGCATGCCGACCGAATGCAGGCACGGCACGAATGTGCCGTTGTCGCCGAGCACCTCGAGTGCGCCCGCGCCCATGCGGGTCATGATGCGCATCGAGACCGCCACGTAGGCCGAGTCGGTGATCTCGATGCCGATGTGGGCGATCTTTGAGCCGAGCGGTCCCATCGAGAAGGGAACGACGTACATCGTGCGCCCGCGCATCGAGCCGGCGAACAGTCCGTCGAGCGTCGCGTGCATCTCATCGGGGTCGCGCCAGTTGTTGGTCGGGCCGGCGTCGGACTCGAGTCGCGAGCAGATGAAGGTCCGATCCTCGACGCGCGCCACGTCACCGGGGTCGGAGGTGGCGTAGTAACTGTGGGGCCGCTTGGCGTCAGAGAGCTTCGTGAACGTGCCGTTGTCTACGAGCAACTGACACAGTGCGTCGTATTCCTCGGCTGATCCGTCGCACCAGTGGATACGATCGGGTGTGGTGAGTGCGGCAACCTTTTCAACCCAGTCGATGAGTTGCTGGTTGCGGGTGGGGTACGACACGTGAGGCCCTCCGTTGTCTCTCCGTTGCCACTCGACAACGTCTCGGCGTCGTGAACGCGACTGACGGCCCACCCGGTGTCCCCCAAGGGGGACCCGTACGGCGCGAAGACGACATAGTGGAGCGTATCGCTGCGATAGTGGGTCGACGTAACATCCCCGCCGGCGAGGTCCACGTCGGTGACGACGCGGCTGTCCTGGCGCCCTTCGTCGGTCAGACACTGGTGAGCACGGACACCGCCGTGTGGGGCATCCATCTCGACGCGGCGCTCTTTCCGCTCGAGGACCTCGGCTTTAAGGCGGTCGCGGCCGCGGTCTCGGATCTCGCGGCGATGGGCGCTCGCGCCCGGGCAATCGTGGTCGCGGTCACTGCGCCGCCGGGAACCGATCTCGAGGAGTTGCACCGCGGCATCGCCGATGCTGCTAGTGCGACCGATTGTCCCATTGTGGGCGGGGATCTGAGCCTGGGTCGAGACGTAGCCGTCGCGGTGACGGTGCTCGGTGAGTGTCCTGGGAAGGGCGCCGTCTTGCGCCGAGGGGCCCGAGTGGGGGACACAATCCTGGTCACGGGACCTCTCGGCCGCTCCGCGGCCGGCCTGCGACTACGTCGAGCGGGGGCCGGACTCGACCATCCGCTGGTCATCGCGCATCGCCGCCCCTGGCCGCGGCTGGCCGAGGGTTTGGCCGCGCGCGGGGCGGGCGTGCACGCGATGATGGACCTGAGCGACGGGCTCGCGCTCGATCTGCACCGGTTGTGCGACGCGAGTGGCGTCGGTTTCGCCCTGGACGACGTACCCGTCGCCGACGGCGCGAGCGCCGATGAGGCGCTGAGCGGCGGTGAGGACTACGAACTGCTGATCGTGACGGACGATCCGGCGAGGCTGGCGTTGGTCCTGCACGGACGGGGGCTTCGCCCGCCACTCGCGATCGGACGGATCGTCACCAATCGCACGACGCGAACGTTACGGGGCGAGCACCTCGAGCGACGAGGCTGGCAGCACAGCCTTTGATCAGGCGTTCGTGACGCGACGGACCGGCTTGGTGACCTTGCCGGCGCGTAGGCAACCGGTGCACACGTTGAGGCGCTTGGGCGTTCCACCCACCAGGGCGCGCACGCGCTGGATGTTTGGGTTCCAGCGCCGCTTGGTGCGACGGTGCGAGTGGGAAACGTTCATGCCAAATGACGGCTTCTTGCCGCAAATCTCGCAGACTGACGCCATGGTGAACATTCTCCTTACGCAATCGCGGCGCCCGT
>JAJZSM010000159.1 GCA_021849765.1 Actinomycetes bacterium
CGATCTGAACGGTCCACGGGGGGGCGGTGAGTGAACCAGTGCCCAGCGCGGCGTTGACGGTGACGACGGCGGTGTCGTCGACCGTCGCCGTCGCTCGGGCCTGGGTGACGTGACCGCCCACGACCGCGAGCTCCGTGGTCACCAGCACCTCGGCCCCCTCGGGGGCGTAGGAAAGGTACTGCGCACTCGCCCACACCGTGGGTCGCTCACTAGCCTCTTCGAGCGCGACAACCCCCGCCGCGAGCGCGCAGCCACCGAAGAGGAACCGTCCCGGTGTCATCACGCGTTCGTTCACGCGTAACGACCAGGTGTGCTCGTCTCGCCGTTCGAGCCCGAGGAATTCAGCGGTGTTCACGCCGGTTCAGGATAGTGCTGATGCTGTCGTCGCCACGCTGGGGCAGACTGGTCGTGTGATCGATCCGCGCTTCGTCTACCTGGCCGCGGTGATTTCGATTATCGGTACCGTCGGATACATCCGAGACACGCTACGCGGTGTGACGACGCCGAACCGGGTGACGTGGGGGCTATGGGGTGTCGAGGGAATCCTCGCCTTCGTCGTCGAAGTTCAACAACACGTCGGACTCGCGGCCTTGATGACCCTCATGTTCGGTCTCATCCCGCTGTTGATCGTCACCGCGTCCTTCCGCGGCCATCACGGGGTGTGGCGGATCGGACCCTTCGACGTGCTCTGCGGGTCACTCTCGATTGCGGGCGTCGCCTTCTGGGCCTTCGTTCACGAACCGACGGTGGCGTTAATCTCCTTCGTCGTTGCCGACCAGCTGGCGGGCCTGCCGACAATCCGTAAGTCCTGGTTGATGCCATCGTCCGAGACCGCGTGGACCTTCTTCACGGGCGTGATCAACACGCTGATAACGATCATGTCGCTTCGTCATTTCACGACCGAAGGCGTGCTCTTTCCGGGGGCAATCTTCTTCACCGACCTCGTAATCTGGGCACTGGTGGCCTTTCACATCGGTCCAAGATTCCGCGGCGAGCGCCTAGCGGTCGGCGCATCGTGAGCGTCTCACGTCTCGGCGTCGACGCGGAACGCGAACGCGGTCGAGCTGCCCGTTCAACCGTCCCACGTCGTGCGCACGCGACGCTCGCCACGCGGCCCATCGACGACGATCCGGTAGGCCGCCTGATGGAGCAGTCCAGTCACAGGCTGGTCGACCTCACGCCGCTACGGTTCTCGCGCATGGTGGCGAGCCCCTTTGCGTTCCTGCGGGGCGCTGATCTGTTAATGGCCGGAGACCTTAAGGCGTCGCCAAGCACCGAGTTGGTCGTGCAACTCTCCGGCGACGCGCACATCAAGAACTTCGGCCTGTTCGCGTCACCCGAGCTACGACTGGTTTTTGACGTGAACGATTTCGACGAGACCGCACCTGGCCCATTCGAATGGGATGTGAAACGTCTGTGTGCATCGCTATCGATTGCGGCGGACCAGAGCGGTCTGAACGAGGAGCGACGACTACGTATCGTGCGGGGCTGTATCGGCGTCTATCGCTCGTCGATGAAGCGTTTCGCCACGATGAACCGACTCGATGTCTGGTACGCGTCACTCGAGGTGGCCAACGTGTTTAGTGATCTCGGCGAATTCTTCACCGACGCCACGAAACGGAACGTCGCAGATCTCATCGGGAGTGTGCGGACCCAGTCGACGAAGTCAAAGTTCAACGACCTGATCGAGCGGACCCCCGACGGTCCGCAGATTCGACTCAACCCGCCACGCATGGTGCCGTTGCGCGACCTCGGTCCCACGGCCGACGAGAGTCGCGCGACGGTTGAGGCCATCCTTGAGGGGTATCGCGACTCACTGGTGAGCGACCGTCGATTCCTGCTCGACCAGTTCCGTGTCGTGGACATCGCTCGCCTCGTCGTCGGGGTGGGGTCGGTGGGTACCGAAGGCTACGCCGTGTTGCTCACCGGTCGTGACGACGACGACCCCTTCTTCCTTCAGATCAAGGAGGCTCGGGGGTCAGTGCTGGCGGCACCGGAGGATTCGTCGAGCAATCCGGGTGACCGGGTCGTGCGCGGCCAGCGTCTCATGCAGGCGACGCCCGACGCTTTCCTCGGTTGGTACCGCGCGAGCGAAAACCGGGGTTTCTACGTTCGCCAGCTCTACGACCGCAAGGCGTCCGTTGACATCGAACGGCTCGGGGCGAAGCAGCTGATGACCTACGGGCGCGTGTGCGCGTGGGTGCTCGCGCGCGCCCACGCCCGCTCGGGCACGGCGGCGGCGATCGCGGGCTATCTGGGCGGTGGGGACTCGTTCATCGACGCGGTCGGTGAGTTCGCCGAGGCGTATCGGGCCCAGAACCTCGCTGACTACCGTGCGCTGCGTGCGGCGGTGGACGACGGCCGCGTACCGGTCGTGCCGTGAGGGGCGGCCTTCACGCCGCGCTGACGGTCGCGGGGTCGTTCGGTCTTCGTGGAGGTCGCCGCTGGTCCATTGCTAGGCTGGGTCTCCTTCGGGGGACGTAGCTCAGTTGGTAGAGCGCGGGCTTTGCAAGCCTGAGGTCGTGGGTTCGAGCCCCATCGTCTCCACCATCTTTTTCGGCCCGTTGGCCGTGGTCGCTCGAGAGCGGTCTTCAGCTGCGCAGCACGACGTTGCGTGGCTCGTCACCCCGGCCAATCCGGTCGATCTGGTCCGCGAGCAGTTGCGCCATGCGCGGGAGCATCGCCGACGTCGCGCCACCGACGTGGGGTGAGATGAGGACGTTTGGCAGCGCGAATAGCGGGTGGCCGTCCGGTAGCGGTTCGGGGTCCACGACATCTAATGCGAGCCGGAGTCGACCGGACTGCGCGTGGTGCAAGAGCGCCGCGGTGTCAGCGACGGCACCCCGCGAGACGTTCACCAAGAGCGCGTCGTCAGGCAGTGCGGTGAGGAACGCCTCGTCGATCATGTGATGCGTGGCCTCGGTGAGCGGGACGACGACGATCACGATCTCGGCCGACGGTAACAGAGCGGGTAGGTCGGCCACGCCGTAGACCTCGCCGAGGTCGTCTCGACGGGGGTGTGTCGCGACACGCACGACGTCGACTTCGAAAGGGGCGAGCCGTTGGGCGATCGCGCGGCCGACGCCGCCGGTCCCGACGAGCAGGATCCGGCGATCGGCGAGGCTCGCGTAGTCCCGAGGCCGCCACTGGCCATCGAGCGCGTCGCGAACGAACTGGTCGATGCCGCGTTGGGCGGCGAGGATGAGTCCAACGGTCAACTCCGCGGTCGACGCCTCGTGCACGCCCGCCGCGTTGGCGTAGACGTGACCGGGGGGCAGGACGTCGGCGACACCGTTGTAACCGATCGACTGACTCTGCACCAGGCGCGTCGAGAGTCCGGCCAGGTTCGCCAGGCGCGACACGGTCCCCATATAGGGCGGCACCACGATGTCGACGTGGTCGAGGTCGAGGGGCCCGACGAGGTCCCAGGTCATGACCTCGATCGGGGTCTCGGTTGCCGGAAGGGCGTCGCGCAACGTCGTCGAAGGGACACTAACGAGCAAGTGGGTGGTCATCGAGTCGATGATAGGACGGGTCAGCGGGTGGCGAGGGGCGCAGCGAGGGCGCGCTCGACCTCGGGGAGCACCGCGGTCGCGAGCAACTCGACCGCGGCGGCGGTGTCGGCGAAGGGCAGTCCGCCCAGACCGACCTGGGCGAGGAACCGGTCGTGGCCGAGCAGGTCGTGCTCGAAGAGGATCTTGTCCACAATTTCGGCCGGGCTGCCGACGAAGAGCGCACCCTCGGGCGCGGCCCAGGACTCGAAGGCGTCGCGACCCAGTGGGTTACCCCGCGCGGCGGGCATGTTCTGGCCGATGTAGCGCGAGTAGTAGGGGTAGAAGGCCTCGCGCGCCTCTTGGGAGGTTCTGGCGACGTGGACGTGGCTCGTCACACCGACGCGAAGGTGCTCGTGGCCAGCGTTGGCGCCGGCGGCACGGTACCGGTCCGCGAGGTCGACGAACCGGCGGGGTTGACCGAGGATGGCGAGGTAGAGCGCCAGTCCGTGGCGTCCGGCCCGCTCGGCGCTCGCCGGCGTGCCGCCCACGGCGACCCAGATTGGCAGGCGGTCCTGGGACGGGCGCGGGTAGACGCCCACGTTCACAAGCGGCGGGCGGAACCGTCCCGACCAGGTGACCCGCTCGGACGCATTGAGCCGCTCGAGCAGGGTGAGCTTCTCGTCGAAGAGCGCGTCGTAGTCGTTGAGGTCGTACCCGAAGAGGGGGAAGGACTCGACGTAGGCGCCCCGCCCCACCGTGATCTCCGCTCGCGCGTTCGAGAGCAGGTCGAGGGTGGAGAAGTCCTGGAAGACGTTGACGGGGTCGGCGGTGGAGAGCACGGTCACCGTCGAGGTCAGTCGGATCCTCGTCGTGCGCGCCGCGACGGCCGCCAGCACCACGGCCGGTGAGGCGATCGCGAAGTCGGGGCGATGGTGCTCGCCGACGCCGAAGACGTGCAGTCCGGCCTCGTCGGCGATACGCGCGAGCTCGATGAACTCGCCCAGGCGCGTCGCGGGGTTGGCCAGCCGTTGTGTCAGTGGGTCGGTCGTGAGCTCCCCGAAGGTGAAGAGCCCGATCTCCATCGCGGGCCGGGCCGTGGTCACGACCGGGTCTGGGCGGTGATGCACCGGCGCAGGCTAGGCAGGATCGATTGGCTG
>JAJZSM010000160.1 GCA_021849765.1 Actinomycetes bacterium
TCTCGAGGGCGTCATCCCCGCCCGTGAGCTCTCGATCCGCAACGACGCCGACCCCGCCGACATCGTGTCACTCGGTGAGCGCATCGAGTGCCTGGTCCTGCAGAAGGAGGACAAGGAAGGGCGTCTCGTCCTGTCCAAGAAGCGGGCCCAGTACGAGAAGGCCTGGGCCAACATCGAAGAGCTCAAGAACCGTGACGAGATCGTCAAGGGCGTGGTCATCGAGGTCGTCAAGGGCGGCCTGATCGTGGACATCGGCCTGCGCGGCTTCCTGCCCGCCTCGCTCGTCGAACTGCGTCGGGTCCGCGAGCTCCAGCCCTACATCGGCAAGACCGTGGAGGCCAAGATCATCGAGTTGGACCGCAACCGCAACAACGTCGTGCTGTCGCGTCGGGCGTGGCTCGAAGAGACTCAAAAGGAGCAGCGCGGCGACTTCCTCAACAACCTCAAGCCCGGCGAGCGTCGTCACGGCGTCATCTCCTCGGTGGTCAACTTCGGTGCGTTCGTCGACCTGGGCGGCATGGACGGCCTCATCCACGTCTCGGAACTGTCGTGGAAGCACATCGACCACCCGAGCCAGGTGGTCGCGGTGGGCGACGAGGTCGACGTCGAGGTCTTGGACGTCGACTTCTCCAAGGAGCGCATCTCACTGTCGCTGAAGGCGACCCAGTCCGACCCCTGGCAGGTCTTCGCCGACAGCCACGCCGTCGACCAGCTGGTCTACGGCCGGGTCACCAAGCTCGTGCCATTCGGCGCATTCATCCAGGTCGGCGACGGCATCGAAGGACTCGTGCACATCTCGGAGATGGCGGCCCACCACGTGGAGTCGCCCGACCAGGTGGTCACCGCGGGCGAAGAGCTCTGGGTCAAGATCATCGAGCTCGACACCGCGCGACGTCGGATCAGCCTGTCGATCAAGCAGGCCGCCGAGGGTGGTGAGGTCTCCGAGGAGTACCGTGAGGCCTTCGGATCGCACGCCTATGACAGTGAGGGCAACTACATCGGCGGGATCGAGTACGGCGAGTTCACGCCCGAGACCGAGGCGCAGGCCGCGTGGGCGGAGTACGCGGTCGAGGCGGCCCCGAAGGACGACGACGAGGCCGTTACCGTCGAGGAGACGCCCGCGAGCGAGTAGTCGCCCCAGATTGCTGACGAACGCCCCGCTCGTGCGGGGCGTTCGTCGTCACTGGGCGATGAACGGGAAGTGACAGGCGACCTGATGTCCCGGCGCCACTTCGGTCAACACCGGCTCCTCGCGGGCGCATCGCTCGGTCGCGTAGGGGCAGCGCGAGCGGAACCGGCACCCGCTCGGTGGATCGAGCGGGCTCGGCGGCTCGCCCTCGAGCACGGCCCCGGCCGTGGCGCTGTCGGGGTCGGCCTCGAGCGATGCGCCGAGGAGGAACTTCGTATAGGGGTGGGCGGGTCGCTCGTAGAGCACCTCCGAGGGGCCGATCTCACCGATCCGCCCGAGGTACATCACCGCCACACGGTCACTGATGTTCTTGACGACCGCGAGGTCGTGGGCGATGAAGAGCAGCGTCAGGCCGTACTCGGCCTTCAGGTCTTCGAGCAGGTTCAATATCTGGGCCTGCACCGAGACGTCCAGGGCTGACACCACCTCGTCACAGATCAAGAGCTGGGGGCGCATCGCGAGGGCCCGGGCGATCGAGATGCGCTGACACTGACCACCGGAGAACTGGCGGGCGTAGCGGTCGCCGTAGATTTCAGGGTCGATGCCGACCTGGTTCAACAGCTCGTCCACCAGGCGGTCGCGCTGCTCGCCGGTGACCGTCTTCCAGGCGTCGAGGGGCTCGGCCACGATGCCGCGGACACGTCGACGGGGGTTGAGCGAACTGATGGGGTCCTGGAAGATCATCTGCATGCGCGTGCGCGCGTGGCGCAGCGCACGACCGCGCTGGTGGGTGATGTCGACCCCGTCCAACTCGACGGTCCCCGACGACGGGGGCACGATCTTCATGAGAGCCTTGCCGGTCGTTGACTTGCCGCAACCCGATTCGCCGACGAGTCCGAGGGT
The DNA here is from genome assembly GCA_021849765.1 of Actinomycetes bacterium. Next base: position 2,033 of record JAJZSM010000160.1, read on the forward strand.
CTCGCCCTCGTAGATGTCGAAAGTGACGCCCGCGACGGCTGAAACCGCGTGGGCCCCCTTGCCGAAGGTCACGGTGAGGTCGCGGACCGTGAGGAGGGGTCGTCGCTCGTCGGTCATCGCACCTCCGGGTTGTCGGTCTCGGGCAGGGGGTTCCAGCACGCGAAGCGGTGCCCGGAGGTGGACGCGTCGGAGAGGGTGGGTGCTTCGACGTGGCAGCGCTCGGTCGCGTAGGCGCACCGCGGGGCGAAGGGACAGCCGGGGTGCGGCGTCGAGAGGTTCGGGGGTCGGCCGGGGATGACCACGAGACGGGTGTGGGGGGCGTTGGTGACCTTGGGCGAGCTCTCGAGCAGGGCGCGTGTGTAGGGCATCCGGTGGTGGTAGAAGATGTCCCGGGTGTCACCCATCTCGACGATCCGTCCGGCGTACATGACGATGATCCGTGAGGCGCGCGTCGCCACCACGCCGAGGTCGTGGGTGATCAGAATCACTGACATCGACAGCTGCTCTTTCAGTGAGTCGAGCAGGTTCAGTATCTGGGCCTGGATGGTCACGTCGAGTCCGGTGGTGGGCTCGTCGGCGATGAGGAGCTTGGGCGAGCAGGCGAGCGCCGTCGCGATGACCACGCGCTGGCGCATCCCGCCCGAGAGCTCGGTGGGGTAGGCCCGGTAGCGCGACTGCGCCGACGGGATGCCCACCATGGTCAAGAGCTCGATCGCGCGAGCGCGCGCCGCGTGACGGTCCATGCCGAGACGCACCCGGAGGGTCTCGTCGATCTGGCGGCCGATGCGCATGACGGGGTTGAGCGAGGTCATCGGGTCCTGGAACACCATGGCGACTTCGGTCGCCCACATCGTGCGCATGATGCGCTCACTCGCGCCGACGACCTGATGGCCGTTGAGGAGGACCGATCCCGTCACTTCGACGTTGGTGCGGGGTTGGAGGCCCATGATGGTGCGCGCGAGCACGGTCTTGCCCGACCCCGACTCGCCCACGATGCCGAGGGTCTCGTTGGCTCTCAGGTCGAAACTGACCCCGCCGACGGCGGGTACGGTGCCGTCGACCGTGCGAAAGGTAGTTCGCAGGTCGGTCACCTCGAGCAGGCGCTCACTCACAGTTTCACCTCGGTGACATCGAAGTAGCTGCGCAGTCGATCGCCGATGAAGTTGAGGCACAGTAGGAACAGGCAGAGCGCCAGCGAGGGGAAGATGACGAGCCAGGGATTCTGGGCCATCACGGTGCGCGACTCGTTGATCATGTTGCCCCAAGAAGGCGTCGGTGGGTTCACCGAAAGCCCGAGGAAGGCGAGCGCCCCCTCAAGGGTCACCACGGTCGCCACGCCAATGAGCAGGAACGAGACGGCGATCGGGGCGATGTTGGGCAGCAGCTCGCGAAACAGGATCCGTCGGTCGGTCGAGCCCTGGACTTTGGCCGCGGTGACGTAGTCCTTGGTCGCCACGGCCAGGGTGGCGCTGCGAATCACGCGGTAGACGAGCGGCACCGAGGCGAACCCAATCACGACGATGATCTTGAAGAGGGTCCGTGGGGTCCAAAAGGAGATCACCGCGATGACCGCGATGATCGCGGGGAAGGCGAGCAGGACGTACATCACGGCGGTGAGGATCGAGTCGAGCCGACCGCGCCGATAGGCGGCGAGCATCCCAAGGGGCATCCCGATGCCGAAGCCGATGAGCATGGCGCCGCTGCCGACGGCGAGGGAGACGCGCGAGCCGAAGACGACGCGTGACAGGATGTCGCGACCGAGATCGTCGGTGCCGAAGAGGTGGTGCAACGACGGACCGGTGTTGATGAGGTTGTAGTTCTGGTAGAGCGGGTTCACGAGCGGCAGCACGTTCGCAAAGATCGCCCCGAGCACGTTGAGCGCCAGCCAGCCCACACAGATCCAAAAGAGCGGTCCGAGATGTTGCTCACGCAGCGGCTCTATCCCCTGGGACTGGTCGAGCAAGTCACTCACGGCTGATCCTCGGGTCTACGAGACTGGTCAGGAAGTCGAAGAAGAAGTTGATCAGCACCACCCCCACCGAGACGACCAGCACGATGCCCTGGACGAGGAGGTAGTCGCTGCTCGCGATCGCCGAGATCAGGGTGTAGCCGAGCCCCGGGATGCCAAGGAGGTACTGGACGACGAACCCGCCGGCGAGCAGTCCGCCGATGTTGACCCCGGCGGTGCCGAGCAGCGCCACCGAGGACGGTCGAAAGGCGTGACGCCACATGATCCGGCGCTGGCTCAGGCCCTTGGAACGGGCCATCGTGATGAACTCCTCCTGCAAGGTGGCGATCATGTCGCTGCGCAGCACCCGGAAGTACAGCACGAAGCTCGCCGTGGCCAGGGTGATCGAGGGCAACGCGAGGCTCGTGAGGTTCACGCGCCAGTTCGAGGCGAAGGAGACGAAGGACGACGGTCCGGTGTTGGCGACGCCGAGCTTGATCGAGACGACCAGCACGAGCAGGACGATGATGATGAACGGGGGGATCGAGAGCAGGGTGAAGCTGCCGGCGCTGAGGAGCCGGTCGAGCAGCCCGTTGGGCTTGCGCGCCGAGCGCATCGCGAGGGGGATGGCGGCGGCGAAGGCGAGGAGCTGG
>JAJZSM010000161.1 GCA_021849765.1 Actinomycetes bacterium
GATCAGTAACTACGCGCTGCACCACCTGCTGGACTCGGACAAGGCCAAGGTCGTCACCGCGGCCTTCGGCTGGTTGCGACCCGGCGGCGTGTTAATCAACTCGGACATGATGCTCGGGCGCGGCGCCACGACCGAGGACCGACAGGTCATCGCGAGCAAGATCAAGGTGATGGCGAAGAAGGGGATCCCCGGCTACTGGCGGATCCTCAAGAATGCCGGTCGCTACATCTTCCGGCTGCGCGAACGTCCGATCACGCCCGACGCCTGGATGCGCCTCTACGAGGCGGCAGGATTCGTGGACCTCACGAGCGTGAACGTCGTGGCCGAGGCCAACGTCGTCAAGGGCGTCAAGCCACGCGGCTGATCAGCCGAGCGGTGCGTCGGGGCACGTCCCCGCGACCAGTGGCACGTGAGACGCGCTGGTGATCGTGGCGAGCCCCGGACGGGTGCCCGCCGCTCGCATCGCGGCGAGCGCGCCCGGCGCGTGTCGCAGGTAGGCGTTGAAGAAGTCGATCGAAGTCGCCGCCACCACGTCGCGCGCTGGCCCGGGGGGCACGTACGCGCTGAGGTGGGTCTGGCCGATCATCGCCAGGTAGTACTTGGGTGTCGGTGCCTCGTTGTAGAGCGTGACGCTGCAGGTGACGGGGTTCATTGTCAGGTCGTTCGTGCCTTGGACGACGAGGAGGGGTGCTGATCCGGTGGTGAAGTACGTCCCGGGGAACCAGGACAGTTCGGCCCCCGAGAGGATCACCGCCGCGCCGATGCGCGCGTCGCGACAGCACGAGTTCGCCACCGCCGCGAGACTCACGTCGCCGCCGTCGGACTGGCCGACGACGCCGATCTCGTGGGCGTTCACCAGTCCGCCGATGGCGTTTCCGGCCTGCGCGCTGTCCGCGATCAACGTCGTGATGAGGAAACTGAGGTCGCCTGGGTGGTGGACGATGTCGCTGCGGATGACGCCGCCGACGGCGTTCGGCGACGTGTAGGGATACGCGGGATCGGCGACGACGTAACCCGCGGCGCTCCATGCGTCGAGCAGTCCGGCGTACGCCTCGGGTGAGATGTCGAACCCCTGGGAGAAGATGAGCAGCGGGAAGGGACCGGCGTCACGAAGCGGGACCAGGCCGAGGCGGGCGGTGCCAGGGGCGCCGACTGCGGGGTAGCGCACGGTGACGGGGAACGTCCTCGCACCAGTCGAGCCACTGGCCGGCTCGCTGACCGTGAAGGTGACGGCCCCCACCGCGAAGGGTGCGTGTGGCGTCGGCGCTCGCGTGGTCGTGGTCGAGGACGACGCGGTTGTGGCCGAGGTCGAGGACGTCGTCGAGGTGGTGGTCGGACCCTGGCCCCGGGTCGTCGCGACGACGAGCAGGACCACGAGGATCAGCGCGAGCACCGCGACGAACCGGCGCCGACGCACGTTGACCCGCCGGCCGTGTCGCGGTGGTGCCATCGGGGTCAATCTAGCAGTGGGTCCGTCGTCGGTCCCGGCGCCGCCGCGTGCGCTTCGACGTACAGTTGGATATTCCACCGCGACCATCCACCACATTCGCCACGATCGCTAGCGGGCCGCACCCGTGGTGAGCGTGCGCCACCTCACCGCAGCGGATGTCGACGACGCCGTCACGCTCCACCTCGTCGTGCTCGACATGGAGTTCCTCTCACGATTCGGGCCCTCGTTCATGCGCGCCTACTACCGGGCGTGGACGATGACGTCGGGATCGATGTCCTTCGTGGCGCTCGACGATGCTGGCGCGCTGGTCGGTGTCCTGCTTGGAGCGACCGACCCCGCGACGCACGTGCGCGCGATGGTCCGCGAGCACGGCGTCGCGCTCGCTCGCGCCATCGTTATCGCCGCCGCCACACGACCCCGGCTGGCGAAGGACCTCGTGGTGACCCGGGCGGGCCGTTACGCGAGGGGCGTCGGTCGACTCCTCCTCGCGCGATTCCGACCTACCCAGGGCGCACCCATCGCCGACGCGCCACGGATCGGGGAGGTGACCCACGTGCTGGTCGACCCGGCGGCCCAGGGTGGTGGCGTCGGACGGACGTTGATCGACGCGGCGATCGCGTTTGCGCGCGAGGCTGGCGATGACGAACTGGTGCTCGTGACGCCGCCCGACCTCGCGGCGAGGCATTTCTACGAAGCGCTCGGCTGGCGCAGCGACGGGTCCATGACCAGCCGCAGCGGCGAGCCGTTCCTGCGTTACCGTTACTCGCTTCGTTGAATCAGCGTCGCGGGTTACGAGCGCGCGGGTTCGGTCCGTTGCGGGGCTGGGACGGCGGGGGCACGCGCGGGTAGGAGACCACGCGCATGGCGCGGCGCCGCTCGCGGCGCCGCTTCGCCACTCGACGGCGAGCGACGAGTGCGAGGACGCCGGCGATCACCACGAGCGCGGCCAGCAACCAAATCGCCAGGGAACGGGCGCTGCGTAGGAGCGATGAGGGAGTGGTCGTGGTCGTGGTCGCCACGGTCGTGGTGGTGGGTGCCACGGTCGTGGTCGTCGTTGGCACCGCTGTCGCGAGGACGGCCGAGGCCACCTTGGCCGCGGCGCAGCCCGGTGTCGGCGTGGCGGTCAACACCGGTGGGTTCAGTGGAGCGTCGGGCAGACCGAAGAGCTGGGTGGAGATGGCGTTGGCCATGGCGGTCTCGCCAGCCACATTCGGGTGGAGGTGGTCGGGGTTGAAGTACGGCGCGAAGGGCGTGTTCGGATTGCAGTAACCGTTGTAGACGTCGGCCATCACCGCGGCGAGGTTGATCACGCCGGTGAAGCCAGTGTGAGCCGATAACAGCCATGCGTTCACCGCACTCATCACGGACTGTTCCGACGGGCCCCAGTACTCGGGCAGGTCGTGGTCCTGCTTCGTCGACGTCGCGCGCGGCAGCAGGGTGATGGCGTAGACGTTGAGGCCCTGGGCGCGAACCTGGGCCGCCACCGTGCGAAGGCCCGTCTCGATCGCGGCGGCGGTCCCGTAGGGCGGGATGGGCTTGCCCGCCACGCCGCCGGCCCCGAACCAGATGTCGTTGGTGCCGAGCAGGACGACGACGTCCTTCACGCCCGGCCAGGCGAGCGCGTCGGTCGCGAGCCGCGTCACACCGGGTACGCCGCCGGAGTTCGTGGCGTAGGAGGTCCCGGGTGGAAAGACGGTCAAGGTGTTGCCGGCGATCCCCTCGTTGACGACCGACATCTGGTCGGTCGCGGGTAATCGGTCGATCCGTTGCTGCAGGGCGTTCACCCAGCTGAAGCCATTGTTCTCGTAGCCGTACCCGTCGGTGATGGAGTCGCCGAAGGCGACGATCGCACCTTGAGCCGGCGAATTCGCGACCGCCACCCCGGAGAGCCAGCGTACGTAAGCGCCGGTCAACTGGGGGTTGAAGCTCTGACTAGTCGGGTCGGTCGTGTGGTTACCAATCCCGTTGCTCGTCGCCCACGTATTGACGTCCCCGGTGCAGCAGTAGTGCACGCTCACCGTCGCCCACCCCGAGACGGCGATGGAGACGGCAATCTTCTCGTTAGCGTGTACCACCATGGCGACGGGATTGCTCGTGACCTGTCCGTGTGCGGGTATCGTCACGGCCCGCTGCCCGTTGGCGAACGTGACCGGGACGAAGGAACCGGCGACGACGGTGGGCCCGCTCTGGTCGACGCCGACGGTGACGGCACCGAAGGTGGTCGGGGTGGCGCTCCAAAGGTTGGAGAAGGTCAACTCCACCGAGCTCCCGGCGACCGCTACCGTCGCGGTGTCGCGCACCGTCGAGTTGTACGTCGCGCCGAGGGCGAGGTCCATCGGCGACGTCCACGTCACCTGCCAACCCGGTGTCGCGCCGCTCGGCGTGGCGACAGCGAGTGACGCGAGCAGGAATATGGCGCTGACCAGGAGTCCGAGCACGGTCGGCGGTCGGAACCGGCCTGGAACTCGGCGGTTGGCCGGCGTGCGCGCCACTACCTCCACCACGCCCTACTCAGCGACAGTTGACGGTCCTGCGAGCGTCCACCCGCCAACCTGTCCGTCGCAGTTCGTCGCACACATAGCTGCTCAAGCCTACCGGCCATCGTCGGAGTGGACGATTGACTCGCGTGCTCGACGTTTACTGTCGTTCACTACTTGACGCGGGCCTCGTCGCAACGGGTGAGGATCGCCTCGACCGTGGCCGCCGGCGACAGGTCCGACGTGTCGAGCCAGAGCCCGCGCCGAGGGGTGGTCTCCTCGAACATCGTCGCGAGTGCGTCGACTTCCCAGCCGTTGCCGTATCCCACCTTGGAGCGATCGCGTTCCCGTCGAGCGACCACGTCAGGCCGAGGCACGAGTACGACGACGAAGAGTGGCGAGACGTCGAGGAGGTCGATGACCTCGGGCAGGGCCTCGCCCACGAAGATGTCTTGGAGGACCACGGTGAAGCCATCACGCCAGTACTCGTTCGCGACCATCGCCGCGAGTCGTTTGCGCAGGTCGAGCTGGCGCCGGGCTTCGTGGCCGAGACTTGGTTCGATGGGGTCTCGTCCCGTCACGATCATCCTTCGGAACACGTCTCCACGCAGGTGGACTCCGCGATCGAAGCGACCGACGAGCAGATCGGCGATCGTTGACTTCCCCGATGCCATCACGCCCGTGATCAGAA
>JAJZSM010000162.1 GCA_021849765.1 Actinomycetes bacterium
GACGATCCAACTGCCTGGGTAAGGCGCTATCGCACTCGATTAGCGCGCGAGTGCATCCACCAATTCTTCCTGGGGCCCTACATGCGCTACATGTCGACCCTCGAGACTCGTGGCGTGGAGAACATCGTCGGCGCCGGCCCGTTCATCTTCGTCGCCAACCACACGAGTAACCTCGACACACCACTGGTCTTGAGTGCGTTGCCCGCCAAGATCCGGCGGCGGACCGTGGTCGCCGCGGCGATGGACAGTTTCTTCATGGACCGGCGAACCGCCTTCAGGACGGTGCTCGTCTTCAACGCGATTCCCATCGATCGTCAACGCGTCAATCGTCGCAGCGCCCAGCAGGCCCTCGAGCTCGTCGAGGACCGCTGGAACCTGCTCATCTATCCCGAAGGCGGCCGGACGCCCGACGGTGCGATCCAGGAGTTCAAGGGTGGTGCGGCGTACCTGGCCGAGCGCGCCCGGGCCACCGTCATCCCCACGTACGTGCACGAAGCCGGGCTGCTGCGTGGTCCGAAGTACGCCAAAGCGCCCCGGTTCGTCAACGCGCCCAATCGCCGCCGCCATCACGTCGTCGTCGCCTTCGGCAGCCCGATCACCTGCGGCGAAGAAGAGACGATTCGGCGCTTCGGGGCCCGGATCGAAGACGCCGTCGTGCAACTCGGTCAGGCCGTGAGCGGCGACCCCGACCTCGGCGTCAACCGGTCGAGCGAGTCGTGAGCGCGCGACACCGCGACTCGTAGAGGCGATCGGCGACCGACTCAAGCGGCGCCAGTTCGCGCCCGCCCAGCGCCTCACTGAGTACCGCGTCGGCGAGCCAGGGATTCAGTGCGAGCACCGGTCCGTGGGCATAGGTCGCCCACACCCGTCCGGCGCGGAAGCCGTCGACGACCCCGTCATTGCCCCGCCCGCGCACCACCGTGGCGAAGGGCTCGACGCCCGGCCCGATCCTCGTCTCGCCGCCGTGGTTCTCAAAGCCCACCATCATCGTGCCCTCGACCATCGTCACGAGGTCACCGACCGCACGCACCGGCGCGCGCGTCGTCACCGCGTCCACGAGCCCGAGTCCGACGTACTGGTCGTCGCCCTGGACACTGAAGCTCGACCCGAGCATCTGCAAACCGGCGCACACGGCGAACACCATCGCGCCGTCGTCCACGCGACTCGACAAGCCGGCTGCCGCCAGCAGTGCGACCGCGAGACGCTGGGGGCCGTCCTCGCCACCGCCCAACAGGTAGACGTCGCCAGTCGGAAGTTCACCGTCCACGCCCGCACGCACGAGCTCGACGTCGATGCCGCGTCGCCGGGCGCGCTCGGCGAGTACGAGACCGTTGCCGCCGTCCCCGTAGGTGCCCAAGAGCTCGGGGTACACCTGCACGATGCTCAGCACGGCCGTGACTCCTTGAGCAGGTCGCTGAAGGCGGTGTAGTTCGCAATAACGTCGACGACGCGGTCCTCGATGGCCGGTCGGCCCTCGTCCACGTGCGCCTCGACACCGGCGTACCAGAGCCGCGTGGCGAGGTCGAGGCGACGTTCCCCGAGACAGCGCACCCGCCGGCCACGCAGCACCTCGAACGGGACGTCGTAGAGCCACGACGGATCGTGGCCGTCGGCCACCCGCGCGTTGATCGAGATCCAGACGTCGTGGCCGTCACCGAGTCCCTCGAGCATCGCTGCGAAGCCGGCGGGATTCTTCGCCAGGAGCAGGCGAACGACCTGACCGTCGACGCGCCGCAGTCCGTAGCGCCCGGCCACTTCCCCGACCGAGGACATCCGCGACGCCGCGCGACCAAGGTCGACGTTGATCGCGTCGAGCGCCGTCAGCGCCATCAGGGCATTGCCGCGATTGAACACGCCCGGCAGCTCTAGCGCGAGCGGGACACGCTTGGACCCGACCACCGCGACGTCGCCGTCGAGGTAGGAACTCACCGAGGGCTGGGCGAGTCCACAGGTGCACCACCACCGGTCATCGGTGCGAAGCAGCGGCTCGGTGCAACGAGGACAGGACATCGTGTCGGCCGTCCACGACGTCGGGGTCGCACACCAGTGGACGTTGCTCGCCTCGTTCGCGGCGTAGACCACGAGGGGGTCCAGCGCGTTGGCGACGATGACGGCGTCCTCGGCCAACGCCTTGGCCAAGAAGTTGCGCCACCGGTCGGCGATCTGGCGGACCTCGCTCGCGCGATCGAGCTGGTCCCGCGAGAGATTGAGCAGCACGATGACCGCGGGACTGGTCGCCTCGAGCGTCGCGCCCAGCCATGCCTCGTCGGTCTCAAGGACCACGCGTGTCGCCCTGCTTCGAGCGAGTGCGGCGACGTGGCCTGCGGGCATGTTGGCACCCGTGTCATTGGACGTGACGTCGCCGTCCCACCCCGCCGCGACCAGGGCGGTCGTCGTTGTCTTGCCGTTGGTTCCAGTGACGAGGATGACCCGCCGATCGCTCGCGAGCGAGGTCAAGAGCTCGGGCGCGAGGAAAAGCCCGACCGTACCGCCGATCACCGTCCCGCTGCCGCGGCCACTTCGCTGCGAGACCCAATTGACCGTGCGCACCGCCTGGGTCGCGATGCCGAGCCGAACCGCACGCCACATCGCCATGCACTCACGCTAACAATCAGACCCAATTGGATCGGTCGATGCGGCGACGTCCCTCGGTCACCCCACCGGCATCGGCGCGACGCCGGTGGCTCGTCCACCCGTGGTGCAGTTCGCGAGCCCGGGTCAACCCCGTTCACGCGCGCCATAACGTCATACCTGGTCAACGGTGTCACGTGCACGGTGAGGGCTCGTCGAGACGAGGGGCAAAACCGTGCCGGAATACACAAAAGGACCAACCGGGGGGGTGGTTGGTCCTTTTGCAAAACCTTGGTTTACTTCGAGGGGGGATTCGTTGTAAACAGGCTGATACCAGTATGCCAACCGAGTGGTCATACATCAACACGATATGAGGGATACCTCCTATCTCTATAGTTGATACGTGGAGATCCGACAGTTAGAGGCCCTCGTTGGTATCGCCGATCACGGCACCTTTTCGAGCGCCGCCGACGCGCTGGGCACGGTCCAGTCCAACATCTCCAGCCGCATCGCCCGGCTGGAGGCCGAGCTCGGCTCGGAGTTGGTTGACCGGGCATCTGGGTCGATCACGGAGTCCGGTTCGGTGGTGTTGCACCGCGCCCGACGGATCCTCATCGAGATCAACGCGATCGCCGCCGACGTGTCCGAGCTGAACGCCGACATCCGCGGCGAGGTCAACCTGGGCATGATCGGCACCGCCGGCCGGTGGATCGTGCCACTGCTGATCGAGTCCCAGCGTCGCTCATTCGCCCACATCGCGATTCGGATCAGCGAGGGCACGAATTCCGCGCTCGAGCCTCGGGTCGTGAACGGGCAGCTCGACCTCGCGGTCCTCGCCTGGCCGGTGTTCACCCCCGAATTGAGCGACGTCGACCTCTTCAGCGAAGACCTAGTGCTGATCGTGCCGCGTCACCACCCATTGGCCGAGCGCAAGAGCGTGGACTTCGCCACCCTGGCGTCGCTCGAACTGCTGCTCCCCCTCCAGGGAACACCCCTGCGGCGAGAGATCGATGACGCCGCCGAGGCCCACGGCGTCACGCTTCGACCGATCATCGAGCTGGACGGTCTGCGCACGATTGCCTCGCTCACCTTCGACGGCTACGGACCTTCGATCCTGCCCGCCACCATGCTGTCCCAGCACCTTCGAGCCAACTTCGTCGCCGTACTCGTCGAGGGCATCGCTCGGCGACGTGTCAGCCTGGTCAGTCGACGCTTCGGCTTCCCCGCCGCGCCAGTGCGGGCGATCCACGCCCTGCTCCAAGATGTCGTGCGCACCGCCAATGTTCCTGACAACGTCTTCGTTCCGTCCTAGAGGGTGATCGTGAATCCAAACCGTCATGACGTTGCCGAGCTCATCGCGCGCCGCGACCCGGCGTTTCGCCCCCTCGTGCAACTCGTCGGCCCGCCGCCCCTGCCGCGCCCAGCCCCGGTGCGCGACCGATTCCCGAGCCTCGTGCGCTCGATTAGCTTTCAACTCCTGGCGACCGCCGCAGCTACCACGATCCATCGCCGTGTGGTCGAGGCCTGTGATGGTGAGCCCACGGTGCCCGCCCTGCTCGCCATGGACGTGGCCCGTCTTCGCGCGGCGGGTCTCTCTCGCGTGAAGGCCGAGGCGATGATCGACCTCGCCAAGCACGTCGACGACGGTCGCATCCGCCTGGAGCGTCACGGTCACATGAGCGACCACGACGTCATCCACGAGGTCACGGCCGTGCGCGGCATCGGCCCGTGGACCGCCCAGATGTATCTCATGTTCACACTCGGTCGACGAGACGTCTGGCCGGCGACGGACTTTGGCGTGCGCAACGGCTGGAGCCAGCTGCACGGACTCGACGAGATGATCGACGAGCGAGCGCTGCGCGACGCCGGGGCGCAGTTCGAAGGGTATCGCTCCGCGGTCGCCCACTACTGCTGGCGCGTCGTCGACGGCCCAGTGACCGACCGCTAACCTCGACTGCGTGCCGGAACTCTCCCTACCAGATTTCGAACGCCTAGCCTTGCCCACACTGCTCGAC
>JAJZSM010000163.1 GCA_021849765.1 Actinomycetes bacterium
CGGTGACCCCGCGCGCGAGCGTCTCGATGGCGGTCGGCTGGTCCCCCGAGGGCTGGAACGGGGACTCGACCTTGAACTCGGTCACGCCAGTCCTCGCTCACCGAGCAGCTCGTCGACGCGCGCGTAGAGCGCCTCGGTCGTGCCCTCGTTCCAGATCACGTCGTCCACGACGGCCAGGCGCTCCTCGTTGGTGGGCTGGTTCGCCAGACGGGCCCGCGCGTCGCGCTCGTCGAGGCCACGCTGCTCGACGAGTCGACGAAGGGCCACCTCGGGCGCCACCAGGACACCCCACACCCTCGTGAGACGGAAGATCTGCCGGTGCTCGGGCCGAAACAGCGGGAGCGCCACGAAGACGGCCGTCCCCGAGGCCCGCTCGAGCTCGGCGTGGATCTCGGCGCCGATGTGCCCGTGCGTGATGCCGTTCAGTCGGGTGAGCGCCGATCGGTCGTGGAACACGACCTCAGCGAGGAAGCTCCGGTCGATGGTCCGATCGGGCGCGAGCACGGCGTCACCGAAGGCGTCACGCAATGCCCGCCACGCGGGCCGGTCGGGCTCGACGACCTGGTGCGCGACGTCGTCGGCGTCGATGACCGTGAAACCCCGCTGTCCCAGATAGTCCGTGACCGTGCTCTTGCCCGCGCCGATGCCCCCGGCCACGCCGATTATCTCCACCGTTCCACGGTAGTCACCGGGTCTGACATCGGCGCGTGGCCCCTACGGGCGGACGCGTTCGCTATTGTCCTACCAAGTCAGTAGGGGGGCAAGTGTGCTGAGGTACGTGCTGCGACGGCTCATCATGCTCGTCGGCATCGTCTTCATCATCTCGGTCGGCAGCTTCTACCTGATCCACCTGCTCCCCGGTGACCCCGCGACGGTCATCCTCGGCACCGGAGCCAGTCCGGCCAACCGCGCCATCCTCTACAAACAGCTCGGTCTCAACAAGCCCATCATCGAGCAGTACTTCGTATGGATCGGCAACATCCTGCACGGCAACCTTGGGACCTCGTTCATCTCCCAGACGTCGGTCGCGTCGACGATCCGCGCCGCCTACCCCATCGACCTCGAGCTGATCTTCCTGAGCCAGGTCCTCGCCTTCGCCGCCGCCATCCCCCTCGCGATGCGCTCGGCGCGCAAGCCCAACGGGCTGCTCGACCGCCTCCTCAGCGCCGGCAGCTTCACCCTCCTCTCGATTCCCCCGTTCATCGTCATCGTCCTACTCGTGCTCATCGTCTCGATCAAGCTCGGCGTCTCGAACACCGGACCGTCGTCCTTCGTCTCCTTCGCCTCGAACTGGCGCGTCAACCTCACGAGCCTCGCACTGCCCTCGATCACCCTGGCGACGGCGAGCTTCGTGCTGTACTTCCGCGTGCTGCGCAGCGACATGATCGCCACCCTGCAAGAGGAGTTCATCACGATGGCCCGCTCCAAGGGCCTAAGCCAGCGTCGGATCATGTGGCGTCACGCCTTCCGGCCGTCCTCGGTGGCACTGCTCGGCACCACCGGGGTCAACATCGGCGGTCTGCTCGCCGGAGGCTTCGTCGTCCAGTACCTCCTCGACATCCCGGGACTCGGCTACACCCTGATCTCCGCGATTGCGAGCAGCGACTACCTCCTCGTCCAGGGCATCGTGCTGGTCGTCTCGGTGGGGGTGGTACTGATCAACTTCTTCTTCGACTTCCTGACCAGTCTCGTAGACCCGAGGATCAGCCGTGAGTGACCTGCTCGACCAGTCCCCGGGGATCGAGCCGCTGCGCGAGCAACGGCTCGGACCACTCTTTTGGATCTGCGTGGGATGGCTGGCGCTCAACGTGCTGGGGGCGATCTTCGCCAACGTGCTGCCGCTCGTGAACCCGCTCTACCAGAACTACAACGTGATCAACGCCGGTCCGTCGTTGCACCACCTCTTCGGCACCGACGACCTCGGTCGCGACATCCTGTCGCGCGTTGTCTTCGGCTCGCGCGTGTCCATCGCCGTCGGCAGCGGCGCCATGCTCATCGGCTTCGGTATCGGGATGCCCCTCGGGATGCTCGCCGCCTATCGGCGCGGTCGACTCGACTCGATTCTCACCGCCGTGATGTACGTCCTGCTCGCCTTCCCCGCGATCATCGCGGTCATCGCGGTTATCTCCTTTTGGACCCCGCGGACCCTTATCAAGATCATCGTCGTGATCGGGCTCGCGTCGGTCCCGCTCGTCTACCGCGTGATCCGCAGCGCCACCTTGGCCGTGGCGACCAAGGACTACGTCACGGCGGCCCAGGTGCAGGGCTCGACCGACCGACGAATCCTCTTTCGCGAACTGCTGCCCAACATCGCCCCGATCGCCGTCTCGTTCCTGCTCATCGGCGTGGCGACCGTGGTGACCCTCGAGGGGGCGCTCGCCTTCCTCGGGCTCTCGGTGAACCCGCCGACACCTTCCTGGGGCAACATGATCAACGAGTCACGCACCGTGATGGCTCAGAACCCCTGGCTCGTCATCTTCCCCTCGCTCGCGCTCTGCCTGTTCCTGCTATCGCTCAACTTCATCGGCGACCGCCTGCGCAGCTATTTCGACGTCACCGAGGTGAAACTGTGAGCGAACGCTTGCTCGAGGTGACTGACCTGCGAACCACTTTTCGCACGGTCGCGGGCGCTGTGCCCGCGGTCGGCGGGGTCAGTTTCGACCTCCAAGGCAACGAGACCCTCGCCATCGTGGGTGAGTCGGGGTCGGGCAAGACCGTCCTCGGACGCACCATCATGGGCCTCCAGCCCCGCACCAACGTCGACGTCACCGGGTCGGTCCTCCTCAATGGCCACCAGGTCGTTGGCGCGAGCGAGCGCACCATGCGCACGATGTGGGCGACCGAGGTCGCGATGGTGTTCCAGGACCCGATGACCTCGCTCAACCCCGTCATGCGAATCGGCCGTCAGATCGACGAGACCCTCCGGGTGCGACTCGGCATGGACCGTCACGCGGCGCGCGCTCGCGCGATCGAGCTCTTGACCATGGTGGGCATCCCGTCGGCGCAGTCGCGCTACCGCGCCTATCCCACCGAGCTCTCGGGCGGGATGCGCCAACGCGTGGTCATCGCTACGGCGCTTGCCTGCTCGCCGAAGCTGCTCATCGCCGACGAGCCCACCACCGGGCTCGACGTGACGATCCAGGCCCAGATACTGAATCTCCTCGACTCGCTGAAAGAGCAGCTATCGATGTCGGTGATCCTCATCACCCACGACCTCGGCGTGGTGGCGACGCGCGCCTCACGGATCATCGTCATGTACGCCGGCCGGATCGTCGAGATGGGCGACACCCGCGACATCTTCTACCACCACCGGATGCCCTACACGCGCGCCCTGCTCGAGAGTTCGCCCAAGGTCAGCAACGCCCCCCACACCCGTCTCGCGGTCATCCCCGGCCGGCCCCCGAACCTCTCGACGCCACATCCCGGCTGTCCCTTCGCCCCGCGGTGCGCCTACGCGAGCGAACGATGCCACGTCGAAGCCCCCACCCTTGTGGACGCCACCGCACCCGGACACCGCTTCGCGTGCTGGAACCCGCTGCCCGAAACCGACGACCGGGGGGCACGATGAGCGACGAGCGACGACCACTCCTCAAGGTCCGCGACCTCACGGTGACCTTCGGCAAGGGGGCCCACGCGGTCTCGGCCGTCGCGGGCGTCAGCTTTGACATCTTCGAAGGCGAGACTCTCGGACTCGTCGGTGAGTCGGGTTGTGGCAAGTCCACAACCGGCAAGGCCCTCATGAAGATCGTGCCGCCATCGTCGGGGACGGTCGAGTTGGACGGGGTCGACATCACCCACCAGCGCGGCCGCGCGTTGCGCCATGCGCGCACGCGCATGCAGATGATCTTCCAGGACCCCATCAGTTCGCTCAACCCTCGTCGCCGGGTCCGCGGCATCGTCGCCGAACCACTCGACGCGTGGAAGACGGTCAAGGGCGAGCAGCGCGACCGCCTCGTGGACGAGCTATTGAACCAGGTCGGCATCGACCCCGCGGTTTACGGCGACCGCTACGCCCGTCAGTTCTCTGGCGGTCAGTGTCAGCGCATCTCGATCGCCCGCGCCCTCGCGATGCGCCCCCAGCTCTTGATCTGCGACGAGGTGGTGTCGGCCCTGGACGTCTCGGTGCAGGCTCAGATCTTGAACCTGCTCGAAGACCTAAAGGCCGAATACGGCCTAACACTGCTCTTCATCGCCCACGACCTCGCAGTCGTGAAGAACATCAGTGACCGCGTGGCGGTCATGTACCTCGGGCGGATCGGTGAGATCGGCCCCTCGGAGGTGCTCTACGAGGCGCCCGCCCACCCCTATACGAAGTTCCTCCTCGGCGCCTCGCTCGAGGCCGACCCCGACAGCGCCACAACCGGGGCCGTGCTCGAGGGCGAGCCACCCAGCCCGCTCGATCCACCGAGCGGCTGCCGATTCCGCTCGCGCTGCCCTTACGCGACCGAGCGATGCGCCCGTGAGGAGCCAATGTTGACTGAGGTGGCTCCGGGACACCAGGTCGCCTGCCATTTCCCCTTCATCG
>JAJZSM010000164.1 GCA_021849765.1 Actinomycetes bacterium
GCGCTCGACAGCGGCTGTGACGCCGTTATCGCCCAGGGTACCGAGGCTGGTGGCCACACCGGCTCAGTGGCCACCATGCCACTCGTCCCCCTCGTGGTCGACGCGGTGGGCGATTCGATTCCCGTGATCGCCGCCGGCGGGATCTTCGACGGCCGAGGACTCGCGGCGGCGATCGCCCTGGGCGCCGACGGCGTCTGGATTGGCACCCGATTCATTGCCACGCCCGAGGCGCGCGCGGTACGCGGATTCAAAGAGCACATCGTTGGCGGCGCCGAGGACGCCACGACCATCTCGCGGGCCTACACCGGCAAGACAATGCGCGTGCTGCGCAACGAACGAACTGATCGCTACGAGGCCGACCCGGCCCTGTTACGACCATTCCCCGACCAATTGCTCGTATCACTCTCGGATGGCTCGTTTCACCTCGGCGGTGACGATGCCACACCAGGCGTCGATGAACGGATTGAGGCCTACCCCGCCGGCCAGTCGGTTGGCGGCATCACCGAGCTCGTGGGAGCGGGCGAGCTCGTCGCGCGAATCAACGCCCAGGCCGAGTCGATCCTGCGGGGTCTCGCCCGTTAGCGACCGAGAAGCCCAATCGGACAACTCACGCCCGTGCCACCGATGCCGCAGTACCCATCGGGATTGGCCTGCAGGTACTGCTGGTGGTACTCCTCAGCCAGGTAGAACGGACCGGCCGGTTCGATCTCGGTGGTAATCGGACCGAAGCCCGCCGCGAGCAACTGACCCTGGTAGCGAGCCGCAACGTCGACGGCGATGCGAGACTGCTCCTTCGACGTCGTGAACACCGCACTGCGGTACTGGGTACCGACGTCATTGCCCTGCCGGTGTCCCTGGGTCGGATCGTGCCCTTCGAAGAAGGCCGCCAAGATCGACGAATACGAGAGCACCGACGGATCAAAGACCACCCGAACGGTCTCCGCGTGTCCGGTCAGACCGGTGCAGACCTCACGGTAGGTCGGGTTCGGCGTGAAGCCGCCCTGGTAGCCGACCGACGTTGAGACGACACCCGCCAGGCGATAGAACAATCGCTCGGCTCCCCAGAAGCAGCCCATCGCGAGGTAGGCGACTTCGTGGGCTGGATCCACCGGCGCGTCGAGGTCGGTCCCGAGGACAAGGTGGGGTCGATCGACCACGATTGGCTCGGAGCGACCCGCCAGGGCCTCGGTGGCGGACACCATTGTTTGAGACGAGTGCATAGGGGCAGATTACGGGACTCAGCTCGATTCGCGTCCGGTCTAATCTCGGTCGATGGACCGCGATCGATTCGAGGACATCCTGTCGGCCCTTCGCGCCGACGGCAAACGGGTGACCGTCGCCAAACGAGCCGTCGCCCGCGTTCTCGTCGAGCAGTCCGATCACCTGAGCGCCGAAGAAGTCACCAAAGCGGCGCAGCGCTACGCGGCGGACCTCAGCCCTTCGACCGTGTACCGCATCCTCGAAGAGATGGAGCGACTCGACCTCGTCGTGCACGCCCACGTCGGACACGCAGCGACGGTATACCACCTGGCCGGGGCGGTCCACGGCCACCTGGTGTGCACCAATTGCGGCGTCACCATCGAGATTCCGTCGCGACACTTCGACGCTCTGAGTGCCGACCTGCTCAAGTCCTACGACTTCAGACTCGACCGACACCACGTGGCCATCGCCGGACTCTGCGCCCGTTGCCGGGAATCCTGAGCACCCGTCGAACCCCGGTTCGATAATCGCCTCGGGTCACTAGATTCGAGCGCAACGTGATAATTGTCGACCACCTGACCAAGCGCTACGGCGACACCCTCGCCGTGAACGACCTCAGTTTCGAGGTTCGCCCTGGGGTAGTGACGGGCTTTCTCGGACCCAATGGATCGGGTAAGTCCACCACCATGCGAGTCATCATGGGCCTGGACGCCCCCAGCTCGGGCCACGTGACGATCAACGCCCAGCGGTACCAGGAGCTGAAGGCGCCCTTGCGCGAAGTGGGCGCGCTCCTCGACGCCAAGGCCGTGCACCCCGGACGAACGGCCCGCAACCACCTCCTCGCCCTGGCGGTATCCAACCGGATTCCCACCAGTCGAGTCGACGAAGTCCTCGAGTTCACCGGCATCGCCTCGGTTGCCGACAAGAAGGTCGGGGGTTATTCGTTGGGGATGTCCCAGCGGCTCGGCATCGCCGGTGCCCTGCTCGGCGATCCGCCGGTCCTGCTGTTCGACGAACCGGTCAACGGCCTGGACCCCGAGGGAATCCGGTGGATTCGCACGTTCTTTCGAAGCCTCGCGGTCGAGGGGCGCACCGTGTTCGTGAGCTCGCACTTGATGAGCGAGATGGCCCAGAGCGCCGATGAGATCGTCGTGATCGGCCGGGGTCGGCTGATCACCCAAGGCACCGTCGACGAGCTCACCGCGTCAGACGCCGGTTCGGTCCTCGTGCGCTCAGCGGACAACGCAGCCCTGCGCAGTGTCCTCGAGGCAGCGGGCAACACCGTGGACACCGCCAACGACGGGACGATGACGGTGCGCGGCGCGAGCGCCGAGGCGATCGGCCAGGCGGCCCTCGCCGCTGGTGTCGCGCTCACGGAACTCACGCCGCAGCGCGCGTCGCTCGAAGAGGTGTTCATGGACCTCACGGCCGACGACGTCGAGTACGTCAGCTCGCTGGATGCGACCAACCATGGATAGCGTCACCGTCGCGTCGGTCACGCACGCCGAGTGGATCAAGTTCCGCACGGTTCGCTCCACCATCGTCGGCTACGTCGTGACCGTCGTGCTGACCCTCGGCCTCGGCGCGCTCATCACATCGGCCATTCGCGGTCATTGGCAGACGATGGAACCCTTGCGCAAGCTGACCTTCGACCCCGTGTCGACGAGCCTCGGCGGGACCCTCTTCGCCCAGTTCGCCGTAGGCGTCATCGGCATCATGTTCATCACCAGCGAGTACTCCTCTGGGTCGATCCGCACGACATTGGCCGCGACCCCGCGGCGCGTCCAAGTCGTGGTCGCCAAGCTGATCGTGCTCGTGAGCGTTACCGCGGTGGTGGCCGAGGTCGTCGTCTTCGCGGCGTTCCTCATGGGCCAGCGCATCTACGAGGGCGTGGTTCCCACGGCGTCGCTGGCCTCGGGCGCAGTGTTGCGCTCAGTCATCCTCGGCGGCGTCTACCTCACGCTGCTCGCCACCCTCGGCTTCGGGCTCGGCCTCCTGTTACGCCAGCAGTCGGCCGCCATCAGCGTCTTCACGTCGCTGCTGCTCATAGTGCCGATCATCGTCTTCGTCCTGCCCCAAAGCTGGCAGACGTCGGTCACCCGCTACGAACCGTCATCGCTCGGGCACGCGATGATGTCGGTCACGCCCTCGCTCGACATGTTCGGGGCGTGGACCGCGACCCTCGTTCTAGCGAGTTATGTCGTGTGCGTCGTCGTCCTCAGCACCGTGACGCTCGTGCGCCGCGACGCCTGAGCGCCGCGCGAAGCCCGACTATAGGGTGGGCGCCATGGAACTCCTCGACGCGATGCGAACGACCGGAGCGGTTCGCGCGTTCACCGACGAGTCGGTTTCGGAGGCCACGATCAGCGCGATCCTCGACGCCGCCCGATTCGCACCGTCGGGTGGCAATCGCCAGTCCTGGCACGTCATCGTGATCCGCGACCCGTCGATCCGGCGCACGATTCGCGACATCTACCTCGACGCGTGGCACGTCTACGTCGCGCACGTCCTCGCGGGCGTCGTACCCTTCTCGCCCGTGGCCACTCCGGCGGACCGGGCGGCGGCCCTGAGCCGGTACGACGACGCCGTGCGCGCTTCGCGGCCCGACGGGTTCCCCGAAACCCTGGACGCCGTTCCGGTGATGCTCGTCGTGTGCGCCGACCTCTCATTGCTCGCCGCCACGGATCGCGACCTCGAGCGCTACCAGTTCATCGGCGGCGCGTCGGTCTACCCGTTCGTCTGGAACATCCTGCTCGCCGCGCGCGAATTCGACCTCGGCGGCGTCATGACCACCGTCGCCACCCGCAACGAGCCGGCACTGCTCAGTGCGTTGCGGATCCCCGACACCCACGCGGTGGCCGCAGTCGTCGCGCTCGGCTACCCCCGACAGCGCCTGACCAAGCTGACGCGCCAGCCCGTCGCGGCCTTTACCACGGTGGACGCCTTTGACGGCCCGGCGCTATCCGAGGTCGCCGAGTAGTTCGGCCGTGTCCTCGCCCAGTCGGCGCGGACCCCGTCGCACGGGCGGTCGCGCGCCGTCGACCAGCAGCGGCGAACGCATGACCCTCGTCGGCCCCGCCGGCGTGTCCATCATCCCCACGAAGTCGCCGTCGGCGATCTGGGGCTGCGCGAATGCGCCCGCGACGTCAAAGATCGGCCCGTGCGGCACCCCGGACGACGCGAGTCGCCCGAGCCAGTAGTCGGTCGGCTCAGAGGAAAAGATCTCGTCGAGCGCCGCGCGGAGTGCCCCGAGATTGGCCACGCGCGCGGCGTTCGTCGACCACTCCGTGTGTGCACGAAGCCCGTCGTCGTCGAGCATCGCG
>JAJZSM010000165.1 GCA_021849765.1 Actinomycetes bacterium
CGTCACCGACTGGTCGAGCAGGTGCTCGAGGGTGAGGTCGATGTCCCCGTCGAGGCGCACACCGCCTCGCTCGAGTCGGATTCGGGCGAGAATCGTCTTGACCGCGACGGCCGACGCCAGCGGTTCGAGGACGGCCTCAGCTTCGTCGAGGCGCCCCCCGACGCGCAATAGTTCGCCGAGCGCAACCGCGACATCGATGTTTGACGGGTCGAGCTGGTAGGCCTGACGCAGCGACGGCTCGTCACCGGCGGCCAACAGTCGCTCGATGGGTGACGCGTCAGGTGCGAACTTCTTGACCCAGTCACGGACCGCGTGTTCGGGCAACGCGCCGACGAAGGATTCGACGACCTGGCCGTCCTTCAGGGCGAAGACCGAGGGAATGGACTGCACGCCGAAGGCCTGGGCGGTGCGAGGGTTCGCGTCCACGTCGACCTTCACGAGCTCCACCGCGCCGTTGGTCTCGCCGACCACTTTTTCTAGCGTCGGGGTCAACGTGCGGCACGGCCCACACCACGCGGCCCACAGGTCGACCACGACGGGAACCGTCTTGGATCGTTCGATAACAGCGGTATTGAACGTGGCGTCGGTAACGTCGGTCACAATCGAATCCTACCGACCTTCGATATCGATGCCGCGAACGTGTTAAAGGCGGTCGAGCTTGGCGATGAACTTGCGCACCGCGCGTTCGCTACGTGCGCCGACGAAGGAGTCCACAACCTGTCCGTTCTTGAAAGCGAAAACCGAGGGAATGGACTGCACGCCGAAGGCCTGGGCGGTGCGAGGGTTCTTGTCGACGTCCACGGCCACCAATTCGACGGATCCGGCACTCTCCTCGACCACCTTCTCCAAGATGGGGGTCAAAACCCGGCAGGGACCGCACCACGTGGCCCAGAGGTCGACCACGACGGGTAACGTCGCTGAGCGATCGAGGACCTTGGCGCTAAAGGTGGCGTCAGTCGCATTGTTCACATTCCCACACTACCGTCGGTCGCCGACTCCCCTCCCTCACTCGCTGTTAGCCTCCTCGGCTATGGAGACGATTACGGGTATCGACGTCGAGCCGGTGACCGACTGGCTCGTTAAGCACGTCGGTCTCATGGCTCCCCTGCGCTTCGAACTCATCGCGGGTGGACGGTCCAACCTCACCTTCCGCGTAACCGACGCCTTGTTCCGCGCAGTGGCGCTACGGCGTCCGCCAGTGAGCCACGTCCTACCCACCGCGCACGACATGGTGCGCGAGCACACGGTGATTGCGGCGCTCGAGCCGCTCGGGATTCCCGTCGCGAAACCACTCGGGCTCTGCATCGACACGTCGGTCAACGGTGCACCCTTCTACGTGATGGAGTTCGTCGACGGCTTCATCCTGCGTGACCGCGAACAGGCCGAGGTCGCCTTCGACGAGGCCACGCGCGCCACCATCGGCGAGAACCTCGCCGCAACCCTGGCGAACCTGCACGACATCGACGTCGACCGGGCGGGGCTGGGCGATCTCGCTCGCCACGACGGGTACCTGGAACGCCAGCTGCGTCGCTGGCGAACTCAGTACGAACAGATGCGCGTCGACGGCGACGGCCACCACCGCTTGATCGAAGAGGTCGGCGACCGCCTCGCGGCCCGGGTCCCGGTCCAGCAACGTACGTCGATCGTCCACGGCGACTACCGACTCGACAACACCGTGCTCGACCAAACCGGCGCGATTGCCGCCATCCTCGACTGGGAGATTTGCACGCTCGGTGACCCACTCGCCGACGTCGGCTTGATGCTCGACTACTGGGCCGAGCCGGCCGACGAGATGAGTGCCCTGCTCGGCGTCGCACCGACAACCGCGCCGGGCTTCATCACGCGCGCCGAACTCCTCCAGGCCTACGCTCGCCAATCGAGCCTCGACCTCAGCGGCGTCGCCTACTATCAATCGTTCGGATATTGGAAGTTGGCCTGCATCCTCCAGGGCGTGTACGCGCGTTACCGCGCCGGTGCGACCGCGGGAGACCAGGGCAGCGT
This sequence comes from Actinomycetes bacterium, assembly GCA_021849765.1. Next base: position 2,002 of record JAJZSM010000165.1, read on the forward strand.
TGCCGATTTCCCGACGCACATCGCAACGTTGGCGGACCTCTCCCGCCAAATACTGGAGCAGTAATGGACGACGAAATCTACGATCGCATCATCTTCTTGGCGGACCCGGTACTCAACGAACCCGTCTTGGTCATAGGTCTCGAAGGGTGGATCGACGCGGGACTGGGCGCGAGCACGGCCATGTCCACGCTCCTCGCCACTATTCCCACCGAAGTCCTAGCCACCTTTGACACCGAGTACTTCATCGATCAGCGTGCGCGACGACCGGTGGTGCGGATAATCGACGGCGTCACGACTGAGCTGACGTGGCCCGAGATCCAACTCCGCTACGGCCGCGACGGCGACGGTGCTGACGTGCTGTTTCTCGTCGGACCGGAACCCGATTTCCACTGGAGCGACTTCGTGGATGTCGTCACTGATTCGGCCGGTCGCTTCGACGTGCGCCTGACGGTAGGACTGGGCTCCTTCCCCGCACCGACCCCCCACACGAGGCCGGTTCGGGTGATCGGCACCGCCCCCGCTCAAAGCGCTCATCTGCTCTCGGTCGTCGGCACGATGGCCGGTGAGATCGAGGTCCCCGCGGGGATCTCCGCGGCCCTTGAACTCGGTTTCGCCGAGGTCGACATGGACGTCATCACGATCTGGGCGCGCGTCCCCCACTACGTGGCCTCCATGTCCTACCCCCAGGCGGCCGCGGCCCTGATCGACGGGCTTGCGCGAATCAGCGGCCTCACCCTGGACGCGAGCGAATTGCGCGCCTCAGCCGACGAAGTCCGTCAGCGAGTCGACGACCTGATCACGAACAACCCTGACCACGGCTCGATGGTCGAGCAACTTGAGCAGGTGGCGGACGCTGACGAGGAGCACCCCATCGAAGAGTTGCCGAGTGGTGATGAGCTGGCCGCTGAACTTGAGCGGTTCCTTCGCGGCGAGTCGGATTAGGGACGGGGCTGGTCTACGTCGCCCTCTTCGACGGCCAGCCCTAACCCCAAGGCGTAACCCTCAAGGAACACCGTCGCATCGCGCTGTCGTGGATGCCGTTCGGCGATCTCGTAGAAGGCCGGCGAATGGTCAACCTCGTGGAGATGGGCGAGCTCGTGGACGAGTACGGCGTCGATGACCCACTCCGGACACTGGCGCAGGCGGCTGCTCACGCGGATCTCGCGGGTTGCGGGCGAGCACGACGCCCAGCGCGCGCGCTGGTTGGAGACCCAGCGCACCGAGCTGGGCACGACGGCGTCGGTGTAGAGCTCGGCGAGCACTCGGCACCGTTCCTCGAGGGATGCGTCACCGGCCGCGTTCTGGGGACGGTGGGTGACCAGACGCTGGACGAGTTCGTCGACGAACACCGTTCGTTCGCGCCCGCGTAGCCGTGCCGGAATCTGCACGATGATCCGACTGCCCGACCAATGGGCCGAACCGGTCTTGGTGCGGCGGGTGGATGAACGGATCTCCACTTCGGGTCGGTCGAACCGAGGTGGTTCGACGACCACCGAGTTACGAGACGTCGGACGCGCCGCCATCACAGGATGATGTTCACCAGCCGCGGTGCGCGCGCGATGATGCGTGATGGTTCGGAGCCGGCGACGTACTGACGAACGGTGTCGTCGGCCATCGCCGCGTCGCTCGCCTCCTCGTTGGTGATGTCGGCTCGGACCTCGAGACGTGAACGAACCTTGCCGTTGACCTGTACGACCATGGTGACCGTCTCGTCGACGAGCAGGTCCGCTCTGGCGACCGGCCACGACTGAGCGTGCACCGACGGCTCGCCCGGGTGACGGACCTCCCAGATCTCGGCGGACACGTGCGGCGCCATCGGTGCGATCAATCGGACCATCACGTCGACGGCCTCATCAAGAACTGATCGTTCGACGCCCTCGTCGTGGGCCCACTTCGACACCGTGTTCAGCAACTCCATCACCGCGGCCACCGCGGTGTTGTAGCTCCAGCGGTCGAGATCGGTCGTGACCCGTTTGATGGTCCGGTGCACCGCCCGCTCGACGGCGCCGTCGCGTCGCTCGTCGCGAGGCCGCTCGACGAGCGTGGCGTCGGTCGCCAGTCGGTAGATTCGGTCGAGGAAGCGCGCACAACCCTCGATTACCTCCTCGGTCTGGGCGGTCCAGTCAACGTCGTCGGCCGGCGGCCCGACGAAGAGGTGGAAGACGCGCAGCGCGTCGGCCCCGACACGGTCGAAGTACTGCTCGGGGGCGATCAAGTTCCCCTTCGATTTGGACATCTTGGAACCGTCGAGGCGGATCATGCCCTGGGTAAAGAGCCGCGTGAACGGCTCACGCGGAAGTCCCCGGGCGAGGCCGATGTCGACGAGTGCCTTCAGGTAGAACCGCGCGTAGAGCAGATGCAAGATGGCGTGCTCAATGCCACCGATGTACTGGTCGACCGGCATCCACTTCGCCGCCTGTGCGGGATCGAATGGTCGGTTCTTGGTGAACGGATCGGTGTAGCGCAAGAAGTACCACGACGAGTCGGTGAACGTGTCCATCGTGTCGGCTTCGCGGCGGGCC
>JAJZSM010000166.1 GCA_021849765.1 Actinomycetes bacterium
TTCCTGCTCATCTTGACGCCAATCCTGCGCGTCGCGGTAGGCGTCGTCTCCTTCTTCTATGAGAAGGACGTCCCCATGGCCCTCGTCACACTCTTCGTGCTCCTCGTACTGATCGCGTCGTTCTTCCTCGCGGGGCTCTGACGTGGTCGCCGTACCCGATCGGACGAGTCCGCTACCGCTGTGGGCCCAGATCGCCGACGACCTGCGCCGCCGTCTCGTTGGTGGTGAGTTCGAGGAACGCTTCCCGACCGACGAAGAGCTCACCCGCGACTACGACGTCAGTCGTCACACTGTGCGCGAGGCGGTACGCCGCCTCGCGAGTGACGGGCTGCTCGTGCGTCGTCGCGGCCGGGGCACGTCGCTCACCAATCCCATCCTCGAACAGCCGCTCCACTCCCTCTACAGCCTGGCGTCGTCGATGCGCTCCCAGGGGATCGACGAACGAAGTGAGGTGCGTGCGGCGACCCGCACCACCGCCCCCGCGGAGGTGGCTCGCGAGCTGGGCGTCTCCGCGGACAGCGCGGTGGTCTACCTCGAACGGTTGCGCTTCGCGGGTGACGAGCCGATCGCCTGGGATCGTTCGTGGCTACCCACACCACTCGCCGACGTACTGCTCACGGCAGACCTCACGCACGGCAGCGTCTATGACGTGCTGTCGACTCACGGCGCGGTGCGCATCACCGGCGGCTGGGAGCGGATCCGTCCCCTGGTCCCCTCGGCCCAGGAGCGCGAGCTGCTCGGTCTGAGCGAGGGTGTCGCCGCCTTCTCCATCGAACGACTAGTGCTCGTCGGTGAGTCCCCAGTCGAGTGGCGCCGTAGCCTGATCCGCGGAGACCGCTATAGCCTGCTCGCGCAGTGGCCCGCCGGCACGACGACGCCCATCGTCGCGGAGGTGAGCCCACGGACCACGGCCTAGCTCCGCAGAGTCGCCGCGACGGCGACGCGTCACGAGGAAGCTCGTCGTCGAGGTCGACGCGGGTGCGCTCGACGACCTTGACGTGCGTGGTCCTTCGCCCCGTGCGTCGTGCGCTGCCCTATCGTCCACACAGTGTTTGGCGAAGGGATTACGTTGTTTCAGGTTCGACGCACCCGTTGCTCGGGTGCAGCGGACTCACGTGAAGAGAGGACGGTGCCATGTACACCCTGCCCAGTTTCAAACTCGACGACGACGACGCGTGGTCGATGGTCAATGAGGCGGGCGCGGGGTTCTACGTGCGCCCGAGCGCGTCGGGGCTGCTCAGCGTGTTCGCGCCCATCGTGGTCGACGAGGGGCGCCGCACCATCACGACGCACGTGGCACGAGCGAATGACTGGTGGCGCGACGCGGACGGCGCGGAGGTCCTGCTCCTCGTGCTCGCCGCGAGTACGTATGTCTCGCCGCGCCACTACCCAAGCCGCTTGACGTCGCCCGGCGTCGTGCCGACGTGGAACTACGTCGCCGCCGAGATCCGCGGCACAGTGCGTGTGCACGATGACCCCACGTGGACCCGTTCGCAGGCCGAACGCCAGACGGAGCACTTCGAGTCCTCCGCCGAGGCGCCGTGGCGCGTGAGTGACGCCCCCGACGAGTTCATCGACCGCCAGGTGCGCGCGATCGTGGGGGTCTCGATGGCGGTCACCTCGATCGAAGGCAAAGCGAAACTCTCCCAGAACCGACCCGAGGTCGACCACGACGAGGTCCGTCGCAGCTTGGCCGAGGGGACACTCGGCGAACGTGAGGTCGCACGGTGGATGGGCGATGCCTGAAGCGTTGCTCGTACGGCGGTGTTCGGTGCGCGACGCCGCGCTCTTGCGGGCGCTTCGTCTTGAGGCACTGCGTGACACGCCCGACGCGTTCGGCGCGACGTTCGATGACGCGAGCACGTGGCCAAACGAGCGCTGGGTCACCATGGCCGTCGATTGGAACTTCTACCTCGGCTACCACGACGGTCAACCGGCTGGCATCGCCTCGGGCGGGTGGAACGAGCGCTATCCGGGCACACACTGGCTCTACGGGATGTTCGTGAAGCCCGCCGCGCGCGGCACCGGCCTCGCCGCCGCGTTGGTGGACACCGTGGCCGACTGGGCGCGCGCCCAGGGTGGCGAGGCGCTCTACCTGCACGTCACCTCGACGGTGGCACGCGCGCGGCGCTTCTACGAGAAGAACGGATTCGTCGCCACGGGCGAGTTGATTACCATGGACCGAGACCCCTCCCTGCAACTGATCACCATGGTGAAACATCTTGAGTCCTGAAGCCCCCCAGTTCCATGTCGAGCGTGTGAGTCCCGTCGCACTGCACGCGGTGCGTCGTCGCGTGCTGCGCGGTGACGACCCGGCCATCTCCGTCGTAGACCCCCGTGACGAAGACGAGACAGCGCTACACGTGGCGGGTTTGCTCGGCGAGCGGCTCGTCGTGACGTCGTCGTACTACCCGTCGACCTCGCCGGTGCACCCCGAGCGCGTGACCTACCAGTTGCGCTACATGGCGACCGACTTCGACGTCCAGGGTCGTGGCTACGGCGCGCGTGTCGCCCAGGCGGCCGAAGCGATCCTGCGCGAACGCGGCGTCGAGGAGCTCTGGGCCAACGGCCGTGACACGGCGCTCGGCTTCTACCGCGCGACCGGGTGGCGCACGGTCCCGGGCTCGGAGCACCTGAGTCCCGAAACCCAACTGCCGCACACGGTGATCTACAAGAGCCTGCTCGACGACGCGGACCTGCCCTAGCCGTGCGTCGCTCCCTCATCGCGCTCGTCGTCATCGTCGTGCTCGCCGTGACGGTGCTCGCCTACCGGCACCAGACGTCCTCGGGTGGCGGTTCGACCCCGCCCACCTCGGCGCCCGTGACCACCACCACGTCCCCGCCCGACATCGCGCCCCTGACCGGTCTCGCGGACCCCTCGGGACAAGCGGCGCACCGGCCGGCCCTGATCGTCAAGATCGAGAACACCCCCGAGGCGATGCCCCAGTGGGGGCTCGACCAGGCTGACGTGATCTACGAAGAGATCGTGAACGGTGGCATCACACGGCTCGCCGCGGTCTTCAACTCCCACGCGCCCGCCAAGATCGGCCCGGTTCGTTCGGTGCGCCCGACCGATGAGCAGATCGCCTTCCCTCTCGGGGGGATCTTCGCCTTCTCCGGTGGCGCGCCCTACGCGCTCGCGGCGATCGCGAAGGCGCCCGTCACCCTCGTCCAGGAGTCCAACGCCGGCGCCGCGATGTTCCGTGACCCCAACCGGGTCGCCCCGCACAACCTCTACGCCGTCGGACCATCGCTGTTCACCTTCAAGGGCACGCCCGTGCCGCCGCGGCCCCTGTTCACCTACCGCGCGGCGTCCTCGAGCGTCCACGGGCCCGCGGTCGCGTCGTTCACCGTGCCGTTCCCGAGCATCTACGCCGTGACGTGGAGCTGGGACGCGAAGACCGCCTCGTGGGACCGCACCCTCTTCGGCCAACCGGTGATCACCGGGACCGGGGTGCGCGTCTCGCCGGTCAACGTGCTCGTGATGTGGGTCAACTACGTCAATGGCGTCGGGACGTTCACCTCGTACGCGAACCTGCTGGGCTCGGGTCCGGTCACCCTGTTCAGTGCGGGCAAGGAGGTCCAGGGCACGTGGACTCGCGGCCCGTCCCTGAGCGATCCGATCGTCTACAAGAGCGCGTCGGGCAAAGCGTTGACGCTCACCCCGGGCCAGACCTGGGTCGAACTGCTCAACACGGGGGCCGTCTTGAGCGTGCAGCACTGATCGAGCTCGGTGCCACGTCAAGGACGTAAGGTGAGTCTCGCTATGTCCAACCATCATGACGGCTACATCGAACGGGTGATCGACGGGCCGGGCGGCCGACGTCTCGACGTCGCCTCGATCGGGCCGGTCACGGGTCGAACAGTCGTCTTGCACCACGGCACGCCGGGTACGGCGTCACTGGTGCGACTGGTCGCCGACGTGGTCGACGAGTTCAACCTGTTCGTCGTGAGTGTCAGTCGACCCGGGTACGGTGCGTCAACGCGCCGAGCGGGTCGCGCGGTTGGTTCGGTCGTCGAGGACGTGCACGTCGCACTAGACGCCCTCGGTCGTGACCGCTACCTCGCCGTCGGCTGGTCCGGTGGCGGGCCGCACGCGCTCGCCTGCGCGGCGCTCGGTGCCCCGCGCTGTGTCGCGGCGTGGTCGCTCGCCGGTGTCGCGCCGGTGGACGCCGGTTTTGACTGGACCGATGGGATGGGGCCAGAGAACCTCGAGGAGTTCGCCCTCGCCCGCGAGGCGGGACCAGCCTACGAAGCCTTCATGGCCGAGACCGCGGCGGCCTTCGCGGCGGCGACGCCGTCGAGCGTCATCGCCCTCTTCGGCGGCCTGTTGTCCCCGGTCGACCGCGCGGCGCTCGATGGCGAGGATGTCCGCTCGCTCATGGCCGCCTCCATGCGCGAGGCCTTCGCCACGGGGTGGCGAGGGTTCTACGACGACGACCGCGCGATGCTAAAGCCGTGGGGCTTTGACCTCGCGGCGATCGCGGTGCCCGTCGCAATCTGGTACGGCGAACAC
>JAJZSM010000167.1 GCA_021849765.1 Actinomycetes bacterium
TGTCGGGATTGAACCGACGACCCCTTCCTTACCATGGAAGTGCTCTACCACTGAGCTAAGAGGGCGACACGCCGTAAACGACGCGAAGGGGAATTGTAGTGCCCCGAGGCCCTCGCTTTCCACCCGGGCCGCACTACCCTTTGTGCATGCGTATCCGCTTGGTCGACGAGGGTGACGCCACGGCCCTGATGAACATCTACAATCCCGAGGTCGTCGAGACCACGGTGACCTTCGACCTGGTGGCGCGGACCTACGACGAACAGGTCACTTGGATCCGCCGACACCGTGCGACGCACCCCTGCCTGGTCGCGGTAAACGAGGACGACGAGGTCGGCGAGGTCGGCGCCGACGGGGACCGGATCATCGGTTTCGCCCTGGTCTCGCCCTTTCGCGAACGCCCCGCCTATCTCACCACGGTCGAGAACTCGGTCTACGTCCACCGCGGGGCCCGCGGCCGCGGGGTGGGCGAACTGCTCTTGCGCGAGTTGATCGCGCTGGCCCAGGAGTCGGGCTTCCACTCCCTGATCGCGCGAATCGTGGGCGAGAACGACGGGTCGATCCGGCTCCACGAGAAGTGCGGGTTCACCCTGGTGGGAACCGAGATCGAGGTAGGCCGCAAACACGGGACCTGGCTCGACGTCGTCGAGTACCAGTACGTCATGCCCGACCGGCCCTAGCTGACGAGCGCCCGTTCCTCGGGCCAGGACCACTGGGTCCAACGCCCCATCGGCGCGATGAGCACGCCCCCGAGGATCGCGACTGCGACCGCGATGAGCAGGGGGTTCGCCTGGACCAGTCCCGTGAGCAATTGGCGGCCACCGGGCAGCCCGATGAAGGGCCCGGTGATCGTGAGCAGCAACAGCCAGAAGTGCTCACGGCCCTTGTAGCTGGCTGCGAGCAGCACGAGTCCCCAGGCGAGGTACCAGGGCTGGACGACCGGGCCGAGCTCGACCACGAGCACGAGCGACAAGCCCAGGGAACGGACCCAGCCGCGCCGCTCGCCGTTCCAGAGCAGCCAGAGCGCGAAGGCCCCCGCCGTCGCGAAACCGAGGAATCGGGTGACCGAGAGCACCGTCGTGACCGAGATGGACTGGAGGCCCACAGCGTGCAGGGTGTTACCGAGCGCCATCCCGAGCGCCGTCGCCGGCGCCGCCCACGATCGGACGGTGCCGTTGGAGAGCAGGTTCTGGATCCACCCGAAGCCGAACCCGGCAAGCCACGAGGAGACCCCGAGGGTCGCCGCCGCGACGAGTGTGGCCTTAGCGATGGGCACGAGGCGCTCCTTGATGCGCGCCGTCGGCCCAAGCCAGGTCCAGGCCACGTAGGCGAGCCCGAGCGCCGCCGGCGCCTTGATCGCGGTGGCCGCTGAGCAGAAGAGCAGCGCCCACCACGGTTGTCGCCGCACGGCGAAGGCGATGCCGATGACGAGCAGGCCAGTCATGATCGCGTCGTTGTGGGCGCCCCCGATCAAGGTCAAGAGCACCAACGGGTTCATCGCACCCAGGACGAACGCCTCACCGGGGTCTCGGCCGAGCGCGCGCGCGAGCATGGTCAGACCGAGACCGATCAGCGCGACGGCGACCACCTCGAGGATCCGCAGGCCGACCACCGTGGCGAGTTGGTTGTGGCCGGTCAGGCGGGCGATACTGCCGTCGAGGAACAAGAAGAGTGGCCCGTAGGGGGCCGGCGCGTTGCCCCAGAGCGGGTCCACCGGGTTCACGTACGGGCTTGAGCCAAGCGAGAAGGGTCCGAGCACGTAGGGGCTCAGGTGGTGGCTCGTCATCTCCCCCTGGGCCGCGTAGCTGAAGACGTCACGCGAGAACATCGGCGGCGCGATGATCATCGGCAGGCTCCAGAGCACCAGCATGATCCACAGACGCCGCGTCGGCGAGCCGGGGTGGATCTTCATCACCTCGACCAGGCGGAGCCACACGCGCATCAGCAGCAACAGGCCACCGTAGACGAGCACGATCGCGACGATGGACTTGGTCTCGCTCGGCGTGCCCGTGACGTTGGCCGATGGCTCGCCGAAGAACCACGTATTGGCCATGTCGAGCTTGAAGGGCGAGTTTGTGAAGGTTCCCCCCGCGAGGATCAGGCTCATGGCGAGCAGACCGAGCGCGGCCGGCTGCCAGAGGAAGTCCCAACCCTCGAAGGGCCCCGGCTTGAAGCGGCCGAGTGGGGTGTAGCGGCGTTCGAGCGCCTGGACACCCGTCTCGAACCCGTTCGCGAGACGTTCGTAGTGGTGACGGATGCGCTCGGTCAACACCCGGACTCGATGCACACCACTCCTCTCGACGTCTCACAGGGTTCAGCGGAAGAACACTGACGGCCGACCCCGCCGGAGGCGGGGTCGGCCATGGTGGGCCGGGAGGGATTTGAACCCCCGTAGGCAAAGCCGTCTGGTTTACAGCCAGATCCCATTGGCCGCTCGGGCACCGACCCGTCGAGCATCCTACAAGACCGCCACCCCCACCGTCGCCTCGGCCCGGGCCCGTCTTCTACCATGGGGCCATGCCGAGTTTTGACGTCGTCTCAGAGATCGACCTTCAAGAGGTGCGAAACGCGGTCGACCAGGCCAACCGCGAGGCCGGGACCCGCTTCGATTTCAAGAACACCAACGCAATCATCGAGTTCGCCGAGAAGGAGTTGTCGCTCAGCGCCAGCACCGAGGACCGCCTGCGCGCGCTCTACTCGCTGCTCGAGGAGAAGTTGGTCAAGCGCAACGTGTCGCTCAAGTCACTCGACCCGGGCAAGGTCGAGGAGGCGAGCCACGGTTCGGCCCGCCAGAAGGTCTCGTTGCGCGCGGGAATCTCCCAAGAGGTCGGCAAGCAGATCAACAAGCTCATCAAGGAGATGGGGGTCAAGAGCCTCAGCTCCTCGATCCAGGGCGATCAGGTCCGAGTCACGGGCAAGCAACGCGACGACCTCCAGTCGGCGATCGCCCACCTCAAGGAGGCCGAGCTCGCGGTCCCCCTGCAGTTCACCAACTTCCGCGACTAGCGACGAGCCTCTTCGACGCTGAGGTGCTCGTCCATCTCGTCGAGGGTGTGGTCGTGGAAGATCCGGTTGAAGACCATCATCTTCAAGACCCAGAACAGGCCGAAGCTCACGAGGTTGGTCGAGGACACCAGCGCGGTGTTGATGATGTGGGCCCAGTGGTGGTCCTTGACCATGTCCTTGGCCCAGGCGGCACCGAGCATCGAGACGCCGATGCCGAGGAACGACATCGCCCAGAAGGGCACGATCTCAGTGCGGAAGTGGCTGCGCCCGCGCTTGCCCCAGGTCCAGTTACGGTTCAGGTAGTACGACGGCAGCGTCGCGATCAGGTTCCCGTAGACCGTCGCGTAGATGACGCCCTTGACAATGTGGAACCCGTAGAGCACCGAGATCGATGTGAAGGACACCACGGTCGAAACGACCGAGACCGACGTGAAACGGATGATCTTACGACCCTCGTGGGTCTTGGACCACGCCCAGAGGGCGCGCAGCCGTTCAATCATCCGGACTAGCCTACCCGTCGGCGCCCGGCCCGGGTAACGCAGGCGCGGTGTCACAATGGAGCATGTCCGAAGCACTCGATTTTCTGCTCACCCTGCTCGACCTCGAGACCATCGAGGTCAACACCTACCGGGGTCAGCACCCCAAGGAGGAGCGCCAGCGGACCTTCGGGGGACAAGTAGCCGCCCAAGCGCTGATGGCCGCGGGTCGAACGGTCGAGCGCGGCCGGGTGCACTCGTTGCACTCCTACTTCCTGCGCCCCGGCGATCCCAGCACGCCCATCCTCTACGAGGTCGACCGTATCCGAGACGGCCGTAGCTTCACGACCCGCCGGGTCGTCGCGATCCAGCACGGTCGCGCGATCTACAACATGCAGGCGAGCTTCCACACCGACGAGTCGAGCCTCGAGCACCAGTTCCCCATGCCCGAGGTCCCCGGCCCCGAGACGATCGCCCCCCTGGCCGAGCGGGTCCAACTCGAGTTCGGCGAGGTCGACGAGTGGTTCAAGCGCAAGCACCCAATCGACCAGCGATTCATCGGCGAGCTGCCCTGGAGCCCGCGACGCGACCGCGAGCCACGCCAGCGGCTCTGGATCCGCGCCGACGGCGAGCTGCCCGAGGACCCGTTGCTGCACGCCTGCGTGGTGACCTACGCGAGCGACATGAGCCTCTTCGACGCGATTCTCGCCCCCCACGCCATCAACTGGAATGACGGAACCTTCATGGGCGCGAGCCTGGACCACTGCATGTGGTTCCACCGCGACCTGCGCGCCGACGAGTGGTTGCTCTACGACACCGACTCGCCCATCGCCCACGGGGGCCGGGGTCTCGCCCGGGGCTTCCTCTTCGACCGCTCCGGTGCGCTGTGCGTCTCGATGGTCCAAGAGGGTCTCACCCGGGTCGTCGACCCGACGCGTGCGGTCCAGGACTGACACTCCTAGGCTCCGCGTATGGACCTCAACCAGTACCGCACGGACTACGCGGACGCGACGTC
>JAJZSM010000168.1 GCA_021849765.1 Actinomycetes bacterium
ATCGGCTTCGTCATCTACCAGCTGATCAACCCCGGCTACATCGGCTGGTGGGTCGCAATGTGGGCGCGCATCGCGGTCGCGCTGCACTTCCACGCGCCGAGTTGGATGTCGGCCTCGCTCACATCCTTCGTGGTGTCAGTGGTCGCGACGCTACTCACCGGCGCGCTCGTCAACCTGCGCGCGCGCCGCACCGAGCCGCTTCGCGTCGAGGCCGACGCCGAGGCGTGACCACGTCCGACGACGAACGGAACCAGCCCGATGGACTCGTCCACGGGATGGGAAACGACCTCGTCGTCCCCGACTGGCCGGCGATCGCCGCGGCGGAAGCCACCGAGGTCCTCGGTCACTACGTCGAGGACCGCTCGCGAACGAACGTCGCGACGATCCTCTGGCGCAGCCCACGGCCGATGTCGGCCGCGGCGCTCGTCGAGTTGAAGAGCCGGACGTACTTTCTCAAGCGTCACGACGTTCGCGTTCGATCGCGCGAACGCCTCGCGCTCGAGCACGCCTTCGTCGACCACTTGCGGTCACGCGGCCTGAACACACCGGCGGTCCTCGCGACACCTGACGGCTCGACCGTGTACGAACGGGGGCGAGTCCTCTACGAGGTCTACGAGCAAGCGGCCGGCGTCGATTGCTATCGCGACGTCCCCTCGTGGCACCCGTTCCTGTCGCGCGCGCACGCCGGCGCCGCCGGCGCGGCCCTCGCCCGTTTCCACCGGGCCGCGGCCGGTTTCGACGCCGCGCCGTGGGGCTTCGGTCCCCTGCTCGATTCGGTTGCGGTCATCCTCGCCCCCGACCCCGAGGCGGCCTATCGCCACCTCGTCACCACTCGGCCGGGCCTCGTTCGCGCGACGGCGACCTACGACGTCCTCGGAGATTACGCGTCGGTCCTCGCCGGACCGATCGAGTCCGCGGCCTCCCATCTCGGCGACGTCGCGACGCAGTGGACCCACGGCGACTGGCACGGCTCGAACCTCACGTGGCGTGACGCGACCCCGCAGGCCGATGTTGCGAGCGTGCTCGACCTCGGCCTGTCGAACCGCACCTTCGCACTGCACGACCTCGCCGTCGCGATTGAGCGCAGCGCCATCGACTGGCTCGACACCGCTGGCGTGGGGACCGTCACGGTCGACTACGGCGCCCTCGATGCCCTGCTCGATGGCTACGACGGGATCATCACGCTCACCGACGATGACCTCGCCACACTCGGCGCGGTGTTACCGATCGCCCACGTCGAGTTCGCCCTCTCCGAGGTCGAGTACTTCGGCGGGGTTCTCGACTCCTCGGCCAACGTCGAGCTCGCCTACCGGTCCTACCTGCTCGGTCACGTCGAGTGGTTCGACTCCCCGACCGGAACCGCGCTGCGCTCGCACCTGGGCGCAGGCCGAGCGCGCAAGCGCGCGTAACACCGATCCCGCCGCCACCGAAGGCCGTGGTCACACGGATGATCCCTCCCGAGTCACCAGTAAGGTGGTTGGGTGAGGCTTTCCTGCGTGAGCAGTCGAGTGGTCGCGGCGGCCGTGGTGGGCTACATCGGCGCCGCTCCCATCCCCGACGCGGCGATACGCGACGTCGTGCCCCTCATCGCGGTAGCGGCCACGCTCGCGTGGCTCCGTCTGAAGGGCCGGGGGTCGTCGTGTGCCACGCCGGTCACACCGTTGGAGCCGCACGCCGAACGTGAGAGGTCGTCGCAGTTGACGAACGTTGAGAGGACAGAGGAACACCATGTCAAGTGAGCAGTCTCGCGCCAAGGTCGCGTTCATGATCATCAGTGACGACCCCGCACGCGCCGTGCCCGGCATGGTGATGGCCACGCGCATGAAGGCCAACCGCGGCGCCGATGTGCGGGTCCTGTTCTTCGGTCCCGCCGTCAAGCTGGCCGCGAGCGCCCTCATCGACACCCAGCTCGCCGAGATGCGAGACGCCGGTATCGGCGCCACCGCCTGTCGGGCCAACGTCGAACAGTACGAGGTGGCCGCCGAGATCGGCGTTCGCCCGCTCGAGCTCGTGGCTGCGGGAGCCGAGGTCGAGTCCTTCGCCCTCGAGGGCTACACCGTCGTCAGTTTCTAGCGCCCACGGCGAGCAACAGCACGCTTCCGAGGATGACATTCACTTCAGTGATGAACTAATTGCACATCGTGCAGTGAATCAGGCATACTGGGTCCGTGGTGGCAGACCCCATCGGACGGCGAGAACGTAAGCGTCTCGCGACCCATCACGCCTTGCGCGTGGCCGCGCTGCGTCTGGGCGCCGAGCGCGGGATACGTGACGTCACCGTCGAGGAGATCGCGACGGCAGCTGACGTCTCGGTGCGGACGTTCTACGACCACTTCCCCTCCAAGGAGGACGCGATCATCGGATTCGACGCGTGGCGCGTGGACCAGTTGCGCGACTCACTGGCCAGCCGACCCGCTGACGAGGCGCCGCTCGAGGCGCTGCGGGTCGTGATGGGCCAACTCTTTCACGAATCGAGTGACGAGTGGCCATTGCGCATGCGCGCGATCAGCGCCGAGCCCGCCCTCATCGGACGGATGTTCGTCTCCTTCATCACCTATGAGCGCGCCCTCGTCGAGGTGATCGCCCGGCGGACCGGTCTCGACCCCGAGCGCGACCCGTACCCGGCGCTGGTGACCGCCGTCGCCACCGCCGCCTTTCGGGCCTCGATGACGACGGCGCGCGCGAGCAGTGGCGCGCTCGACCCCGCCACGACCTTCGACGCCGCGATCGCCCGGTTGCGTCCCGCGCTGGACCCGACCGTAGACGGGAGCGGACGAGCCCCGTGCTGATCCGACTCCTTCGTACCCACCTGCGTCCCTACCGCGCCCAGGTGCTGCTGCTTAGCGCGTTGCTCGTCGCCCAGACGGTCGGCAACCTCTACCTGCCGAACTTGAACGCCGACATCATCAACGGCGGGGTCGTCACCGGCAACCTGCACTACATCGTCCGCACCGGCGTCTGGATGATCCTGCTCACCCTCGCGATCGGTCTCTTCGCCGTGATCGCCGTCTACTGGGCCTCTCGGGTCTCGATGGCTGTCGGCGCCGACCTGCGTCGGGCGGTCTTTACCCGTGTGCAGTCCTTCTCCGCGCGCGACGTGAACCACTTCGGCACGGCGTCACTCATCACGCGCAACACCAACGACATCCAGCAGATCCAGATCTTCTTGCAGATGGCGCTCACCATGATGGTGATCGCTCCGATCATGTCCGTCGGCGGCATTGTGATGGCGATTCACGAGGGAGCGAAACTCTCCTTGTTGTTGCTGGTCTCGATCCCGGTGATGACCACGTTCATCGGCGTCGTCATGGTCCGGGTCATCCCGCTGTTCCGCTCGATGCAGGCCAAGATCGACCGCATCAACCAGGTATTGCGCGAGCAGATCACGGGGGTGCGCGTCATCCGCGCCTTCGTGCGTAACGAGGCCGAGGCCGATCGCTTCGAAGTCGCCAACGCCGACCTGACCGGCACGGCCCTGCGCGTGAACCGCATCTTCGCGCTCACGATGCCGATCATGATGGTGATATTGAACCTGTCGAGCGTGGCCGTCCTCTGGTTCGGTGGCCGGTTCGTCAGTGAGGGCTCAATGCCGATCGGCAACCTGACGGCGTTCCTGACTTACATCTTGCAGATCCTCACCTCGGTGATGATGGCCGTGATGGTCACGATTCTCGTACCGCGCGCGGCCGCGAGCGCGGAGCGCATCGCCGAGATCCTCGACACCGTGCCCTCCATCAGCGACCCTCCAGCGCCCATCACGCCGACGCCGACCGGCTCGGTGCGTCTTTCCGGGGTGTCCTTCGCCTACCCGGGCAGCGAGAGACCCGTTCTCGACGAGGTAACCGTCGACTTCGAACCGGGTGTCACGAGCGCGATCATCGGTGGAACCGGGAGCGGCAAGACCACACTGGTCGCATTGGTCCCCCGACTCTTCGACGTCACCGCGGGCGCGGTCGAGGTCCACGGCGTCAACGTGCGCGACCAGTCCCAGGAGTCGCTGTGGTCGTCGATTGGTCTCGTGCCCCAGACCGCCTATCTCTTCAGCGGCACCGTCGCCTCCAACCTTCGCTTCGCGCGACCTGACGCTACCGACGCCGAACTCTGGCGCGCCCTCGAGGTGGCCCAGGCGCGAGACTTCGTCGCGACCATGCCCGGCGGGCTCGACGCACCGATCGACCAGGGCGGCACGAACGTCTCGGGTGGCCAGCGTCAGCGACTCGCTATCGCACGCGCCCTCGTCAAGCGGCCACGCATCTATCTCTTCGACGACTGCTTCTCGGCGCTCGATGCCGCCACTGACACCCGACTCCGCGAGGCGTTGCGCGAGCAGACCGCCGAGGCGACTGTCATCATCGTCGCCCAACGCGTCAGCACGATCATGCACGCCGATCGGGTCGTCGTACTCGACGACGGGCGCGTCGTCGGCGTGGGCACCCACGACGAGTTGGTCGAGTCCTGTGAGTCCTACCGCGAGATCGTC
>JAJZSM010000169.1 GCA_021849765.1 Actinomycetes bacterium
GTCGAGACCAGGCGCGCTGGTAGTACTCGGTGCCAAAGAGCGCGAGGAAGAGCGTGGGGTCCATCGTCACGAGGTCGGCGTTGTCGATCTGACTGGCGTGGGCCGCGATGGCGCGCTGCTTGACCGGCGCCCAGCGGCGCACGTCCATCGTCGTGGCGACGAGCTCGTCGGGCGCGCCGATCCCCGCCTCGAGGACCCACGCCGGCAGGAAGATCTCGAGGGCCCGCGCGTCGGGCACGAAGCGTGAGAGCACGCTCTCGGGCACGATTGGGTAGTACAGGCGCTCGACCGAGGCCGAGCGCGACACGGCCGCGCGAGTGAGGACGTTGGCCATGACGTGGTCGGGGTGCCCGTAGAAGCCGTGCTCGTCGTAGGTCACGACGACCGTGGCGTCGAGCTCGTCAAAGAGGGCGGCGAGCGTCGTCGCGGCTCGCTCGACGTCCACGCCCGCGAAGGCGTTCGTGTCCTTGTTCTGGGCCCAGCCCGACATCCCCGAATCCCGGTACCCGAGCTGGATAACCCGCTCGAAGCCCACGAGGGCCGCCGCCGTGGCGAGCTCGCTCGCGCGGGCCACCAGCGTCGCGGGGACGTCGTGGTCGGGGTCGTCACCGGCACGCCCCGTGGGGTCCAGGCCGTAGCGTCCGTCGGTGCAGGTGACGAGCACCACGCGGTACCCGAGGTCGGCGTAGTGCGACGAGACCCCGCCGGTGAAGAGCGCCTCGTCGTCGGGGTGTGCGTGCACGCACACCAGGGTCGGTCGATTACTCACGCCACGACACTAGGAGCCGAGGTGGCACCCGGTGTCGGATTAGTCCGATCAGTGATGGTGGACGCCCAGTTCGATGGCCTTGACGACCAGCATGATGACCGCGACGACCAGGTAGCCACGCAGCAGGTACATACCGGCGAGCGTCCCCTTGGCCCACGTGGGCCGCTGCAATAGGTTCACCGGCGGCATGCGCCAGTTGGCTCGACTGCGCAGCATCTCCTCCGAGATCGGCTCGCGATGGCCACGTCGGAGAAAGAGGACGACCAAGGCGACGAGGAGCGTCACCGCGAACAGTGCCCCCAGCACGAGCGCGACAACTCGCACATCGATGGTTGGGAACATGGTGGTCATCATCAGGACGAGTGACATCATCAACAAGACACCGACGATGATGCTCGCGACCACGTTCAGCCACAGTCGGTTGACCCAGGGGCCGAGCACCTCTCGGTCGTTGCAGAGCAGGAGCAGGAAGACGGTGGCGCTGGGCAGCAACACACCCGCCAGCGCCTGCACGCTCGTCGTGATCAGCCCCAAGGGCGCACCGGGGATGATCACGATGCCCGCCGCGAGGATCACCATCGCCGAGAACATCCCGTAGAAGAACTTCGCGTCGCGCCAACTACGGTGCAACGAGTGCTTGGCGCCGAACATGTCGCCGAAGGCGTAGGACGTCGCGAGCGTCACCGACGCGGCCCCGATGACCGACGCGTTGAGCAGGATGATGGCGAAGAGCGCGCCCGCCGTGGGGTTGACGTAGCGCCGCAGCCCGGCCGCGACGGTGGCGCCGTTCTGAAAGTGTCCGACGAGCGGTGTCGACTTGAAGGCGGTCGCCACCACCACGATGAGGATGCTGGCCGCAAAGACGGTGATGAAGGAGCCGAGGACCGTGTCGGCACGTTCGTAGTTGATCCATCGCGGCGTGATGCGCTTATCGACGATGTTGGACTGCTGGAAGAAGAGCTGCCACGGTGCGACCGTCGTCCCGACGATCGCCATGATCAAGAGCACCGAGGTGGAGTCGAAGCCGCCCTTCACGCCGGGGGTGAGGAAACCGTGCACGATCGGCCCGATGGAGGGGTGGCGCATGATGGCGAGCGGGATGACGAGGAAGTTGGCCGCGATGAACACGAACATGAATCGTTCCCAGCGACGAAAGCTGCCAGTCGCGGTCATGAGCACGAGCACGATCGCGGCGACGGGAACGGAGATGTACTGGCTGACGCCGAGGTAACCCAGCGAGAGGCTGACGCCGATGAACTCGGTCGCGATGGTGAGGAAGTTAAGGATGAACAGGTCGCCGACCGAGAAGGCGCCCCAGAATCGCCCGAAGCGTTCATTGATCAGTCGAGCGTGACCGACGCCCGTGACGGCACCGAGACGCACCACCATCTCCTGGTTCACAACGAGGACCGGGATGAGCAGGGGTAGTGTCCACAGGAGCGAGAGCCCGAAGTTCTGACCGGCCTGGGCGTAGGTCGAGACCCCGCCCGCGTCGTTGTCGCCGATCATGACGATCAGGCCGGGACCCATGATCGCGAGCAGGGTCAGCAGACGGGACTTCATCGACGAGCGTGTGCCGACGTCGTGTTGACCAATGGTGCCAAAGGCGCCGCGGATGTCCCCGACGTGTGCACTGTCCAGTACCGCGCTGGACTCCTCGGGATTCGTGTCCTTGCCCGCCATCAGCGCCGCGCCAACCCGTCGCGCGCCACCGGTTCGGCTGACGATGCGCCACGCGTCCAGATGAGGCCCGGTGGTGCGCCACCGGGCCTCACGGCTTCGGCGACCAGTAGTGGTCCCTTCATTCCTCGATACCGCACAGTCTCTCTCCAGTCATTTCGTAGTGATGGGTACGCACGCCGACCACCACGAAACCGGATCTATGCGTTGATGAGGGTTTCGTCGCGATTGGACGGTACGTCGTCGTCCAGTGGAGTGGTACTAGGGGGTTTCAGAAGACCCCCTTAGAACGCAGCGTCGACGGTCCATGGTCATTCCTCCACCGTCGACATGCCGAACTCGCGCCGCCAGCCCTGCGGGAGCAACTCGTTCAAGAGGTCGTCGACCGTCACGACGCCGATCATGTGCCCGTCCGTCTCGTCGACCACCGGCAGGACCGTCAAGTTGAAATCGCTCATCGTGCGCGCCACCTGGTGGATGTCCCAGCGCGGTTCGGCGTGGGTCACGTCAGTTCGCGCGACGCCGAGGGCGATCTCCGATTCCCTGGCGCGCACCAACGTCGCGACCGAGACCGCCCCGAGCGGACGCGATCCCTCGCCGAGGATGAAGACCAGGTTGAGCGAGGCCACCGGGAGGCGCGAGGCGCGCACAACCTCGAGCGCCTCGGCGACCGTGGCGGTCACCGGCACCGACAGGAAGTCCGGACTCATCAGGCCACCCGCGGTATCGGCGTTGTAGGTGAGCAGATTGCGCACCTTCACCTGCTGTTCGGTGGGAAGGAGGTTGAGGATCGGGCTGCGGCGGTCCTGATCGATCTCGGTGATGAGGTCGGCCGCGCTGTCGGGCTCCATCCGCGCGAGCAGTAGCGCGGCGTCGGCGTCGCTTCGGCCCTCGAGGAACTCAATCTGGTGGGTCGTGTCGAGCTCTTCGAAGACGTCGGCCTCGAGCTCGCGGTCCAGTGACACCGCCTCGATGATCTCCTCGCCCTCCTCGTGGCTCGCCTGCTCGACGAGGTCGGCGATCTGGGCGGGGTGCAGCTTGGCGAGCTTGCGGTACGGGATCCGCAGGCGGGCCGTGGGGACGTGGCCGACGAACGGCTCGATCGAGGCGAAGTCAACGATCGCCGCGGCCGTGGCGCGCTGGCCCATCGAAGGACCGAGGATCCGACGCAACAGGGGCCGACGGCCGGGGTCCACCCCGACGACCTCCCAGACACCGTCGATCTTGGCCAGCTCGATCTCGTTGGCGCTGATGAGTCGGCCGCGCACCAGGTTGATGAGGTGTCGCGCGAGCAGGTCCTCGGCGAGTAGGAGCTCGCCGGGGCGGCGTTCGAAGCGTCGAAGGTCGACCCGACGTCCCTCGAAGGTCACGCGGCCGCGTTCCAGCCCGCCAATCTTGCGAATCGGCACGAAGAGGTCACGGCCCTCGATACGGATCACCGCGCCCACGACCGGCGGGTGGGCGTCGTCGCCGAGACGCGCGACCAGGTCCTGGACGCGTCCAATCCGGTCACCCTCTCGATCGAAGATCGGTCGGTGCAGGAACGTTGAGAGGTGAAAGATTTCGGGCATGGGCACAACTACCGTGCCCAGGCTACCGCCGTGTACGGACCCGAAACGCTGGTCGAGGGTGAAATCTCGGTGTCAGCGGCGAGCCAGATCGTCAAAGACGCCCGCCACGTGCTCGAGGTCGTCGTCACTGACCCCGACGTGGGTCACGAGTCGCACGCGTCGTGCGGCGAGGGTGCCGGCGAGCACGCCGCGCTCGGCGAGCGCGCCCACCAGCGCGCGCGCGTCGGGATGGGTAAAGACGACGATGTTCGTGCGACACGACGCGGGGTCGTAGCCCGACTCGAGGAACGTCCCCGCCACCAGGTCGGCGAGTCGACGGGCCCGTGCGTGGTCCTCGGCCAACCGCTCAACCATGGTGTCGAGCGCCACCAGCCCAGCCGCGGCGAGCACGCCCGCCTGTCGCATGGCGCCACCGAGACGTTTGCGCTCGACACGGGCCCGGTCCATCAGGTCCTT
>JAJZSM010000003.1:0-19593 GCA_021849765.1 Actinomycetes bacterium
CGCCAGCCCGCCGCACCGAGTACTCGTCGTGCGACCTCGTCAGCGACCACGTCGAGGTGGTACTGAGACTCTCGAAGACCCGAGTAACCGCGGCCCCGGTGAGCCTCGATCGATCGACCGATCTCATCGGCGCAGTCTCGCAGTGTCGGGAACAGGTCACTCATCGAATCCACCGTATCGGGGCGGCGCCTCGGTGCATAGCGAGCTGACCCGATGGCCATCACCCCTTACAATTCGGGGCGGCTCCCAACTCGTCGGGGCAGCAAAACGACTGGAGACGTTGATGTTCGGGATTGGGAGCTGACCCCGTGACGCGACGTCTCTGGTCCGTGGTGGCACTGGTCCTCGTTTCGGCCACCTTCGTGTTCACCGCGCGCTCGTCGGGCGCTGGAGCGAGCCCCCGGTTACCGGTGGCCGTCGGGGTCATCCGTCCCGCCGCCCGATGTCCGTGGGTTCGTCAATCGGTACAGCACAGCGCGCCAGCGTCGGTTCTCGCCAGCGAAGTCGTCGCGCATATGACGCTCGCCCAGAAGGTCAACTTCGTCGCACTCTCCACCTATCCCCCGCTCGAGAACGCCAACGTCGGGATTCCGAACCTCTGCATCCCGCCACTCACATTGACCGATGGTCCAAACGGTGTCGCCAACGGTCTGCAGTTCGTGACGCAGCTGCCCGCGGCGATTGGAATCGGCGCCACTTTTGATCCATCACTCGCCCGGGCCGTCGCCGGCGTTCTGGCCAGTGAAGCTCGCGCGAAGGGGATCGACGGGGTACAGGCGCCGAATCTCAACCTGGCGCGCATCGCGCTGAGCGGTCGGATCTTTGAGACCTACGGTGAGGATCCGTACCTCTCCGCTGTGCTTGGCGTGGCCGCGATCCGCGGAATCCAATCACTCGGCGAGATTGCCGACGCGAAACACTTCACCGCGTACACCCAGGAGACCGCACGCGCCCGGCTCAATCAACGCGTGTCGGCGCGAGCATTGGCCGAGATCTACAACGCCCCCTTCGAAGCCGCGGTGCAACAGGGCCACGTGGCGTCGCTGATGTGCTCCTACGGGTCATTAAACGGCGTCAATACCTGTTCGAGTCCCTACGTCTACCGAACGCTACGGTCTTGGGGGTTCACTGGTTTCGTTCGTTCGGATCTCGGCGCGGTCGAAGACCCGGTCGCGGCCCTTCGCGCCGGGATCGCCATGCTCAAACCAGTCTCAACCGGTGGCCTCATCAGCGCTGTCATCCACCACCGGTTGCCTATCGGCGTCCTCGACCGCGCCGTTCACTCGATCCTCACCCCCATGTTCGCCCTCGGCCTCGTCGCACATCCGCTGCGCCTCTCCCTGAGCGCTAACGTCTCAACACCCGCTCACGTCTCAATCGCCCTCCGTGCCGCGGAAAGCAGCGTTGTCCTGCTGCAGAATCGCCATCGGATACTTCCGCTTCCTGTGTCTGTCCGATCGATCGCCGTCATCGGCCTCGCGGCGAGCCAAGTGCCGATGAGCGTCGGCGGGGGCAGCGCGGCCGTCGTGGCCACGTCGGTGACCACCCCGTTCAACGCCTTGCGCCAGGCCCTGGGCAGTGGTGTCCGTCTCGCCTACGCGCCCGGTGACATTTACATACCCAACGTCAAGTCTCGCCGTGACATCGTCATCGAATCAGGCACACCACTCAGGCTCATCACCCGATTCAGCCAGGTGGGCGAGCCGGGCAAAGCGGACATCGGAATCGATCGTGGTGGCAACGTCACGCCGAGCGTCGCCACGGCCACGACGCCGGGCACCGGCGACAACTGGACGTCCTCACAGGTGAAGTTCCGGGCCAAACGAACAGGAATCTACGACGTCGCGTTTCGACAGTTCGGCGACACCTGGGTATACGTAAACGGCCGACTGCTCATCGCGTCACGGGGACTTCACTCGCCTGACCTGATCACCACCGCGATCAAACTTCGATCGGGTCGCGACTACACGCTTCGCGTCACCTGGTTCGACATCCGCGACCACCCGGCACCGACCTTTGACCTCGTTGACGCCACCCCGGCGATCGCGAAGGCCGTCCGGATCGCCCGTCACGCCCAGTACGTGATCGTGGTGGCGAGCGCGCCGACCTCTGAGGGGGCCGACCGACCCAACTTGAATCTACCGGGCGATCAGAATTCGCTCATTGAGGCCGTCGCCGCGGCGAACCGACACACCATCGTCGTCCTTGAGACGGGCGGTGCCGTGGCGATGCCGTGGCTCGGACAGGTCGCCGCGGTCCTTGAAGCGTGGTATCCCGGTCAGGTCGATGGGGCCGCGATTGCACCGGTCCTGACCGGTGCCGTCAATCCTTCGGGTCGACTTCCTTTGACGTTTCCCACGTCAATGAACGCGATGGCGAACTCATCGCCACGCTTCTTCCCGGGCGTTGACGGAACCGTCGAGTTCGCGTCCAGCCTCGACCTGGGTTACCGCTGGTACCAAGCCAACCACGTGCGTCCGCTCTTCCCCTTCGGATTCGGCCTCTCCTACACGAGTTTCGCCCTTCGACGGGCCCGCCTTCGGCGCACCGCCACGGGGGTGAGGGTCTCGGTAGAGGTCGCCAATACAGGTCACCGAACCGGTGCGGACGTCGTCCAGCTCTACGTCTCATACCCCGCTCGTGCCGGTGAACCCCCCGAGCAGTTACGCGCGTTCGCCCGCGTGCTCCTGAAAGCCGGCGCACAAACGACCGTCGTCCTCTCGGCGGACCGGCGAAGTTTCGAGATCTTCCGCCACGGAACGTTCACCGTGGTGCCCGGTACCTACCACGTCGACATCGGCCAGTCGTCGGCGTATCTGCCAATTCGACTGTCGTTACGGCTGTAGGTCGGCTCGGCGTCGCGGCACGTCACAGCGCGACGACTAATCTTGAACTGATGGCCGCTATCGACGTCGCCGGTTTCGTAGCCGATCTCAAGGACCACGCGGTCACTCACGGTTTCCACGTGCACGATGAGCGGCACTTCGTCGAAACGTACTCCTTGCGCCAAGCCTGGGAGGTTGACCTTCACCCCGAGGATGGATGCGGCGGACCGGTTGACCTACACGTCGAACTAGACGTGGACCCGCGAACCCTGCTCGCGTTCGAAGATGCGGTCATGGGCTTGCCCGACGACGTTGACCCGCCCGACGACTTCCACTTCCCGTTGATCCTGACCTGGAGTCTGCCGCCGATGCCGCACGGCCCCGACTTGTTACGACTGGCGATCGACCTTGCACCGATTGGTGGTGTGGATTTACCCCTCGAAGTCACCGCGACGGACACGTTCGCCTCACCCACCGAGTCGAGCGAACGCCGGATCGCCATCGTTGCTCGTCGCGCGATCTCGCTCAGCCAGGTGGCTAAGGGCGAGGACCCACTGTGCGATGTCTTCGAGCACGGACGTACCATCAGTGACTTCCTCCTTCAAGCCGCGGACTCGTGGCTGGCCTGATTCGGCGTCTGGTTCCCTTGGTTCTCGTGGCCACGTCGGCGCTGGCGCTGAGTTCGTGTGGTACCTCCGGCGCGGTAACCCAAGCCCGCATCGCCTGCCGATACGTCGACCGATCGCTCGCTACCTATCGTGAGAGCACGAAACCCGACATCGCTGCCTCGACACGGACTCGTCTCGAGGCCAACGCTTTGGCCGAACTACTACGCGCTACGCCCTACGCCGCGTCGGCCACCTCGAGTGACGGTGGCTGGAATCCCCTCATGACCACGATCAACGAAGCCGAGCGCGTCCCCATCGCCGACCTGATCCCGTCGCTCACCCACCTGTGCCGAATCGCCCAGTCGCCGACACCGTATCTGTAGTGTCGTCTCGGCCAACGCCGACTAGACCAAGTTGCACCGTTTTGACAGCGACTGGGACGAGAGCCTGATGCCCCGTTCGTCCGTCAGTCGTTAAATCGCTCGTAGAGCCACTCGAGTGAATTCTCCTCAAGCATCGCGTCTTCCCAGCCTTCGAGTTGATCCTCCACCGCACCGAGTGAACCGACCGTCCCGATGACCACGACCGTCAATCCGCTCACGGGTTCGTCAGCGACGAGGAAGTCACCGAAGATGTCCTCACTCACCGTCGCCTCTGGGCCGATCATCAGATAGAGCTCGCCCGTGGCTTCGATCCAGGACAGGCGGTAGGTATTACCCGCCTCGTCGGTCCATTCGTCGCCGAACTCGAACTCCGCACTCTCACGGCGCGTCTCGTTCTGTTCATAAAAGGCCTCGATGTCCATGGGGGCAGCCTACGTCGTGTATGTGCGCGACGCTATGCGTTGTCCACGTCATGATCCGTGTCATGAAAACTGGTGCGTTTCGAGTTACCCGTCAGTGCGCGAACCGACGCGCACGTCCCAGTGGACTTCGTCACATGACACATTCCTACGACGTCCTCAATCAACTCCGCACCGACTGGCGCCACCTGGCCCATCGAGGTCCCTCCACGACGGCCCTGTATCGGCTTCGCGAGCGCCACGTCGATGCGCCATTAGACGGGATCGAGGATCTCGGTGACCTCGTCGACGCCCTCGAAGTACGTGGCGGACGCACCGTGAGCGAGCGCGCCCAACTCGTTCAGATCATGCTCGAGGACGCCGCAGACCCCGATGTCCACCGTGCACTACTCCAGACGCTGCTGCCGGGGATCGTGAACGTCTGTCGTCAGCTCCGTTTCGGCGCCGGGGTCGTGACCGAGCCGAGTGAGACCGTCGGCGTCGCGATTTCGCTGGCGAGCGAACTCCTCGCGCAGTGGGCTGGTCAGTCGCGCCCATACGCGGCCCCCGACATCCTCTCAGCGCTCCGCGCGCGGGTTCGCCGCTGGCTCCTGAAGGAGAAGGTCGCAATGCAGACGGTCAACTGCCTCGACGACGTCGCCGCCCCCGCCAACTCGCCGCTCGAGACCCGACTCGCCACCTATCGCGGTGGACCGCACGACCGGTTGGCACGACTCGCGTACGCCCGGATCTACGAGGGTCGGTCGTGGCGAGAACTGGGTGGCAGTGACCACTGCGCACCGCAATCACTGCAGAACGAACTTCAGCGCTTCGCCTACCGGTTCCTCGTGTGAGCGGCCATGACCTCACCCAGTTTGGCGACCGGTCGCCCTCGTCGATACCGTGGATTCATGATGCTTCGCGTGACGTCGCTGCGAGCGGCGCACCTGGTGCAGTGGTCGAGTCCGATCCTGCTCCTGGTCCTCGTCTTCACGGTCTCGAGTCCGCCCAAAGTCGTCGCGCGAACATCGAGGGTCGCGTCGAGAGACGAAGTGCGCGTCGTCCGATTGAAACCGACGACCACGACAACCGCGACGAGCCGATCGACGACGCCGACCGAACCAGTACCGACGACGATCACGACGACTCCGAGCACTCGCACCGCCACCGCGACCGCGAGATCAAGCTCGCCATCATTAACGACGACCGCCGCGATCGAGCCGTCACCCGCCTCATCGCTGATCGGCGGCGCCGCGAGCGGCGCGCTCGTCGGAAGTCTCCCCTCGGCCGGAGCCACCGAGGAGGTCCCGATGCAAGGCCCAGGAACCTGGACCGTCCAGTCGAGCGCACCGATGCTCGAACAGCTGACCTGCTCGGGCTCGACGGTTGTGGTGGGCGGGTCGATCAGCATCGACACATTGACGACCTGCCGACTCCTGCTGACCAGCCAGTCTGTCGGCCCCGTTCACTGGCAGATCGTTCCCACGCCGTGAGACGATTCGCCTCCGGGCCACTGCACGGAATCGCTCTCGGCGTCTACTTCGTGCTCACCCCCTACGTCGTGGTGACGAGGTGGACCGTCGCGGCTCACCGGACCGACGTCACGTTGATTCGGGCGTTGCTCCTTGCGCTCGCGATCTTCTGGATCGCCTTCGTCATCCAACTCGTTCGCGACGTCGGTCGCCTGCGCCATGGCGTCGTTCTCGGGCTCGGCGGAACGGCCTGGCTCGCCGGACTCATCGTCGCGATACTCGCGCTCGGGCCGTCGGCGTCGGCATCGGTCCACCCGAGCGCTCCCGCTCACGGCGTCGTCACGACCACGGTCGAACACCACAGCCCACGACAACGCCCCCGCGCGACGAACGTGCTCGGCGCGCTGCCCCTGGCCCTCGCGGCCAAGCGACGGCGCGACCAGGCTCGCTACCAACAGACCCCTGACGACGAGATCGATGACCTGATCGCCCAGCTGCGAGAAGCCGACCCTTCGCTCGTCAGCCACCTGCGAC
This sequence comes from Actinomycetes bacterium, assembly GCA_021849765.1. The sequence goes on from JAJZSM010000003.1 coordinate 6,221, forward strand.
GCGCCATCGGCACGCGTCGAGACGGCGTGGTCCGAGTGGCGCGTGACTTCGCCTACGCCGCGCCCCTGCTCGACGACGAACCGGTCGTCGCGTGCGTTCTCGACGATGAGGACACCGAGCCGCTGGTGTCCTTCGCGCGCGAGGGCGGCAGACTTCGAATCCCACCCCACTGGACGCGAGGCGAGCTCGTCGAGAACATGGTGGGGCTGCACGACGGCGGACGCATCGTCGCCACCGACGTCGACTACGACTTCCTGCGCGCACTCGCCATCCGGTCCGTCCGACGCCATCTCGTCGTCTACCTCGGCGACAGCGATGAACTCGACGACGCACTGAAAGCGTGCAGCGTGACCATCGATCGCTCCCGCGACGTACGAGCGGAGATCCACGAGGCGACGGTTTCCTACACCGGGTTCACCGAAGGCGAGGTCCCGCGGGATGCGACCGACATCTTCGTGGAACTGCTGCGACCCGACCCCCTAATCCACGGACTCCTCGAACCGTTCACACCGTCACTACGTCGGCGCTGCATAGAAATGGTCGCCTACATCACCATGCATCGCGGCGAAGCGGTGAGCGGCGACCGGCTCCGATCGCGCGTGTTGGTGCACGCCGACGTCGACGCCTCGCTGCGCACCCTCGCCAACACCGCCACGAGCGTCCGACGCAGCCTCGGTACCGACGCCGACGGCCCACGGCTCCAGCCGGTGTCGGCCGACGGCCTCTACCGCGTGCACGGTGTCGCCAGTGACGTGGGGCAGTTCCACGACCTCATCCGCGACGCCCGGCGGCGCTCTACGGGCGACGCGGCACCCCTCTTGATCCAAGCCCTCAGCCTGGTGCACGGTGAACCACTCGTCGGTGTGCGTCACGGATTCGAGTGGTTCACGGTCGAAGGCCATCTGGCGCGACTCCAGCGCGACGGTGAATGGGCTGCGCTGGCCCTGCACGACGTGTCTCTCGCTGTCGGCGACGTCGAACGGGCCTACTGGGCGATCGAGCGTGGTCGACTGCTCGACCCGTTCAGCGACGTGCTCACCGACGCCCTGGCACGGGTGCCGCGACTACGCCAATTTGGCGGCGATCGAACCGGCGCTGCGTAGGACGAGTCCGTCGGCGCCCGCCGAGCTGTAGCGGTGGGCCGGTCGCTCGCGGGCCTCGGCCACCAGGTCAGCCAGCAGCTGGCCGAACGGCACGACCGGCTCAACGAAGAGGTGCTTCGCGAGTGAACCCGGGATGGTGTTGATTTCGTTGAGGAAGACTTCGTCGGCATTCGCGAGGAAGTCGATCCGAGCCACGCCGCGGACCGACGCCACCGTGGCGACGGCCCGAGCGACCTCGATGATCCGCTCGGCCTGGCCCGGGGCGAGGACCGCGGGGATCTCTCGGGGCGCGGACACCATCCCATCGCCGCCCACGTACTTGTCGCGGTAGTCGAGGATCTCCGAAGCGACGGCGCGTCGCAGGGGTCGTTCGATAGCCGACAGCGTAAGCGTGGGATAGGTGCGCACGGCGACCTGGACGTCGTACAGGTCGGCGCGGAACGGTTCGACCACACAGCCAAGGACGAAGTGGCTGTTCGTGCGCAGTCGAGCCCGAGCTGTCTCCAGGTCGTCGACGACATCGATACCGATCGACGACCCGCCAAAACGCGGCTTCAGAATATAGGGCCCGTCAAAGGGCAACGACGTGCTCGCGTCACTCAGTAAGACCCGGGGCAGCGTGGGTAACCCGGCCGCCGCAGCCACGGCGCCAAAGGACCACTTGTCCATCCCCAGTGCGGCGCCGGCCACGGTTGGCCCCGTGTATGCCAGGCCCGCGAGGTCGAGGGCCGCCTGGAGCGTCCCGTCCTCCCCAGGACCACCGTGCGTCGCCAGCACGACCACATCCACGTCGAGTCGACGGTCTTTGCCGAGGCGCCCGCCCGCACTGAAGAAGCCGCCACCATCACCCAGGCGAAGCGAGAGCGACGACGATCCACGCGGCACGCCGTCGACGAACGCCTCGGCCTCGACGTCGGCGGTCACCTGGTAGAAGTCACCAGTCTTAGTCCAGTAGATCCCCACCGCGTTGGTATCCGTACGACGTAACTCACGCAGAGCCTGCAGGCCCGTCAGGATCGACACGTCGTGCTCGGGCGACGGCCCACCGTAGATCACACCACTCGCCACCGCTCACCTCGTTCCTAGACCGACTATCAAGGGTAGTTGTCGGGCAAGTCGTTGAGATACAGCACCGCGTCGCCGGCGACCAGGGACTCACGAACCCACGCCACGGCCTGCTCACGTCGGTCGAAACGCCGGGGCGGCCGGTCATACCCGACCGACAGCGCGAGGGCGTTGGTCCGCCCCACCACCACGAGCTCAACACCAAGTGCGTTGGCGCGGCGCGCCAACGCGAGGTTCTGTCCGTACTGATCGCGACCGAGCTCGACCATCCCGGGAGTCACGAGCACGCGACGACCCGCGGCATCCAGTCCGACCAGCACCTCCAGGGCAGCCGCCGCACTCGCCGGGTTGGCGTTGAACGTGTCGTCTATCACCACGACGCCCGATGGCGCCGCGACGACGTTGGCCCGGTTGGCGACCGATGTGACGGCGTTGAGCCGGCCCAGCACCACGCCCGGGTCGGTACCGAGCTCGATCGCGGTCGCAATCGCGCAGGCGAGGTTGCTCGGCTGGACGCCCACGATGGTCGGATGGTGGAGTGGCTCGACACCCTCCACCTCGATGCGCCACTGCGAACCATCGCGAGCCACGCGAACCTGGGCGTCTTTAGAAGTGGATCCGGCCCGCACGACTCGCTTGCCCGACGCCTCGAGACGATCGACCCAGTGCCGCAGGCGCTCGTCGTCGATATTGAGGATGACGACCGACGCGCGCTCGGTGATCTCGAACTTGGCGCCGTCGATCACGTCGAGTGACTTCATGCGTTCCAGGTGAACGGGCCCGATCGCGGTAATGACGGCGATTGTCGGCGGGCACCACTCGCACATGGCACGAATCTCGCCGGGCCCGAAGGTGCCCATCTCGGCGATGAAGACCGAGGTCCCGTCACCCAGGTTCTCGTTGATCGCCCGCGAAAGCCCCGCACGGTTGTTGAAGCTCCGCGGCGAGGCTACGACCGAGCCGCCCATTAATTGCGCCACATGGTTCTTCGTTGACGTCTTGCCGTAGGAGCCGGTGATCCCGACGACCGTTGGCGCCACGCGCACCAGGCGCTCACGCGCCCGCTCCACGTACGAGCGCGCGCGCCGGTCCTCGTAAGGCGACAACAGTCGCGTCGCGAGATCGAGCAACATCGGCACCGCCCAGACGACGACGACCGCACCGAACCATGGTTGCGGTGTCAGCGCGCCGAGCAACGCAATCGCGACCGCCATGACGCTCGCCGTGACCGCGATGGTTATGGCCCGACGTGTCCAGCGCAGGGCACTGGTGCGACCCCGTAGGGTGAGCCCGGTCGGACACAGCCAGCCGTAGAGGATCGCGTCGAGCACCAACACCACGGGACTCGCCAACAGCAGTCCGAGCATCAGGCCGATGAACATCACGTGGCTGAGCGTGAGCGGCCGGCGAAGGTTGCGACGCGCCGGCGTGGACGCCGACCCAACCTGGGGCGAGGTCCACCGCCCCAGAAACCGAGGGAGTGAGGCGGCGACGTAGTGCTCACGCTGGAGAACACGCAACCAGCGGACGAGTTGGGCCACGTACGCCCCGGCCACCGCGAGGGAGGCGAGTACCACGATGACGATGGTCACGACACCACCTCGACGATGAGATCGGCCAGTGTCGAGGCGGCTTCATCAGGCACGAAATGTCCGACGTCTTTAAGAACACGGAGCCGACGCGCGTCGGCGTCGGGGGTGTGGAGCAGTTCGTTCGCGCGCTCGGCGACCGCGACCGGCACGACAGTATCGAGCTCGCCCCACAACATGACTACGGGCACCTCGAGACGCGCGAGTTCTTCCTCGTACCCCTCCGCCACGGTCGCCACGAGCACGTCACGGACAATCCCTGACGCCGCCCGGTAGTCCGTCGAACCGTACTTGTGTCGTGCCGCCTCGAGGCGTTCGTCCGAAAGCCAACCTCGCTGGTGGAGCCACCGGATCAAGCGGTACGGGCGCGGCGAGCGCACGACGACCGGGCTGTGCAGTAGCGGCGTCCCGGTCACGATCACGCTCGTCACCAATTCCGGGTGGTTGGCCGCGATCACCGTGGCGATGCGGCCACCGAAGGAGTGTCCGACGAGCACGACCGGGCGGCCGAGCGCCGCCAGTACTGGCGTGACCAGTGACGCGTAGAGACGCGCACCGCCCGCGACCGTTGGGGGTGGTGAGGATCCGAACCCCGGTAGATCGAGGGCCACTGACGAGACACCGCGACGCACCAGCAACTCCTGGACCGCGGCGAAGTCCCGTCCCCGTCGGGCCCAACCGTGCAGCAAGACCACCTCGACGGGTCCATCGCCGGCGACTTCGCCAAAGATGGTCCCATCACCGAAGCTGCGCAGCACCCCTTAAGGTTACCGAGGCGGCGCGCCGCGACGACGATGACCGGTAGCGTCTGGACGTGAACGACGGCGCCGAGTTCTCCCCCGACCTGTTGGTGGGCCTCACGCCCGAACAGCGCGAGGCGGTCACCTCGAGCGCACGCCGCCTGCTCGTGCGCGCGACGGCGGGCTCGGGCAAGACCCACGTGCTCACGCTGCGCATCCAACGGCGAATCGCCCAGGGAGACTACAGCCCCGACCAGGTCCTCGCCATGACGTTCACACGAAAGGCGGGCGACGAGCTGCGACGACGCCTCTTCGCCACCGGCATCCGCGACGTGCGCGCTGGCACGTTCCATCGTGCCGCGTTGACCATTGTGAACCAGTACCGACGTGATAGCGGTCGGCCCCCCGTCGTGCTCGAGACCAGTCGGCGGCGTCTGGTGACTGCGCTCGCGGCGCAGTTGTCCGAGTCGGGCGTCATCGGCCTTGATGACTGGCAACTTCCCCGGTTGGAACTCGAGATCGGGTGGGCACTGAGCCAGGGTCTGAGCGGGAGCACCTATATCCGCCAGGCCCGACGCCACCACCGTGACTCCCCTCTGCCCGCCGCGAACTTCGCCGACGTGCTCGACCGCTACGTCGGGTTGTGCCACAGCCGTGGGGTGCTTGATTTCGACCTCTTGTTGAGTGAGGCGATCACGCTGCTACGCAACGAACCTGCGGTTCGCGCCGCGTTCCGTCATCGCACGCCGTCGCTCTACGTGGATGAGGCCCAAGACATGAACCCGCTGCAGTTCATGCTGCTGCGCGAGATGGCCGGCGACGACCCCGACCTGTTCAGTGTCGGCGACCCGAACCAGTCCATCTACGGGTTCAACGGGGCGAGCGCCCAGCTACTCGGCGAGCTCGTGAACACGTGGCCCGACACCGTGGTGCTCGACCTGACCCGCAACCATCGCTCGACCGCACGGATTGTCGCGGTGGCGAACACCCTGCTCGAGGAGGGTGCTCGCGGCATCGTACCGGCGCGCGACGATGGTCCAACTCCGATAGTGCGCGGCTACAACACCGACGACGACGAAGCCCGACACGTCGCCACCTGGTTGCGCGTCAACCACCGCCCCGGCGCGTCGTGGCGCACGATGGCCGTGTTGGCACGCACCAACGCGCAGCTCGACGTCCTCGCTGCTGCGCTCGAGACGGCCTCGATCCCCGTCGAGCGGCGCGGGCCGGATCACTCGCCGGCGTCAGACCTCTTCGTGCCCTTCGAACACGGTCGACGCGTCGAGCACGACGCGCCCGATGCGGTGGCCCTCTCGACGATCCACCGGGCCAAAGGGCTCGAGTTCGAGTACGTGGCGGTCGTCGGGTGGGCCGAGGGGCTGTTGCCCAACTACAACGCGACCACCGAAGCCCAACTCGGCGAGGAGCAACGGCTGGCCTACGTGGCGATCAGTCGAGCCGAGCGCTCCCTCTTGCTCACCTGGAGCCGCGGACGCGATGATCCGCGATACCCGGATCGGACCCCTTCGCGGTACCTGGCCCCGATCGAACACGTCATCGCCGCGATCGATCGGCGTGACGCCCCGCTCACCGGCGAAGCCCGGCGGGCCCGACTGGCAGCCATCCGACGCGACCTCGCGGCTGCGAGCGACGAAGTAGCGTGGCCAACTGATGGACCAACAAGTACTCCGTGAGGCGCTGAACTCGCTGTTGGGCGACGGTGGGGTCACCTTCAGCCCCCACCACAACCCCGACGACCTGCACGACGAGACGCTCCACCCCGATCCCGTCGAACCCTTCGCGGTCGTCTATCCGCGTACCACCGATGACGTCGCCGCCATCGCGAAACTAGCCAGCTACCACCAGGTCCCGATCACACCGCGGGGATCGGGTACGGGCCTCTCGGGGGGCGCGACGCCGGTGAAGGACGGCATCGTCGTCAGCTTCTCGAGGATGAACGAGATCCGCTCGATCGATCAGCGCGATCACGTCGTGGTCGTCCAGCCAGGGGTGACCCTGCGAGAGCTCGATGAGGCGCTCGCGCCGTTCGGACTGCGCTACCCGGTCTACCCCGGCGAGACCTCGGGGTCACTGGGCGGCAACGTCAACACCAACGCCGGTGGGATGCGCGCGGTGCGCCACGGCGTGACCCGCCAGCACGTCCTCGGACTGGAGCTCGTGCTCATCGACGGAACGGTCATGCGTGTGGGTGGTCCCGTCATGAAGTCGTCGACGGGCTACGACCTGACCCAGCTCATCGTCGGCAGTGAGGGGACCCTCGCGTTGGTGACCGAGGTCACACTCCGGCTCGCGCCGCGCTTCGAGCACACCGCCACGGTCCTCGTACCCTTCGCTGACCTGGTCGACGTCACGAAGATCGTGCCCCAGATCGTCGCCTCCGGTCTCGAACCGTCGATTCTGGAGTACGTCGACCTACTCACCATGGCGGCGATTACCCAGGCCTCTAACCTCGAGCTCGGGGTCGCCCCGCAAGTCGCGGCGCGCACGTCCGCGTACCTCGTCATCGTGCTCGAGACCCGCACATCATCCCAGCTCGACAACGATCTCGCCGACCTCGCGGGCCTCGTCGAGTCGGCCGGCGCGCTCGACGTCTACGTTCTGCCCGGGGGTGCTGCCTCGCGGCTGATCGAGGCCCGTGAGCGGGTCTTCTGGGTCGCCAAGGCCGCCGGCGCGAATGAGATCATCGACGTCGTCGTGCCTCGCTCGCAGGTCCCGGAGTTCCTCGACCGAGCCCGACTGCTCGGCGAACGCTACGGCGCCTTCGTCGCAGGTTGCGGCCACGTCGGTGACGGCAACGTCCACCTATCGATCTATCAGAACGACGACGAACTCCGTGGGGCGATGTTGCATGAACTCTTCGCCACGGGCATGGAGCTCGGCGGACAGATCTCGGGCGAACACGGTATCGGTCGCGACAAGCACGCGGCCTTCCTCTCGTTGAGCGACCCCAACGTGCTCGCCCTGCAACGACGGATCAAGGACGCCTTTGACCCGTCGGGCCTGTTGAATCCGTTCCGGCTTCTCGACCATCGGACCCGACCGTGAACGGCGCGCACGCGTTGCTCGCGACGATGCGTACCAACGACGTCACGACGGTCTTCGCCAACCCCGGTACCTCCGAGATGCACTTCGTCGCGGCGTTGGACGACACCCCCGACGTGCGAGCCGTACTCTGCCTCTTCGAAGGGGTTGCGACGGGTGCAGCCGACGGCTACGCACGCGTCACCGGGCGAGCCGCAGCCACGCTCTTGCACCTCGGACCAGGACTCGCCAACGGTTGGGCCAATCTGCACAACGCCCGCCGGGCGCGCGTGCCGCTGCTCAACGTCATCGGCGACCACGCGACCTACCACGCGCGATTTGACGCCCCGCTCCAGAGCGACATCGGCGCCGTCGCGGGCGCACTTGAGGGGTCCGTCCACAAGCCGCACCGCCCCGATGACGTGGCCGACGAGACAGCGCGCGCCATCGCCGCCGCCTACGGTCCGCCGTCACAGGTCGCCACGCTCATCCTGCCGGCCGATGTCTCCTGGGGTGCGCTCGAAGCGCCGCCTACCCACTGGCCCACGGCCACGAGAGCCGCCGCGATCCCGTTCGACGAGGGGCCCCTCAACCACGTGGTGACGAGACTACGCACCACGCGTTCGGCCATCTTCCTCGGGGGTGCGGCAACCACGGCCGAGGTCATGGACCTCGCCCACCGGGTCGGTGCGGCCAGCGGAGCGAGGGTACTTGTCGAGACCTTTCCCGCCTCGATGGATCGCGGCGCGGGGGTCTTCCAGCCCGAGCGGCTGATCTACCTGAGCGAGTTCGCCGTCGGCCAACTCGCCGAGATCGAGACGCTGGTGCTCGTCGGCGCGAGTGAGCCCGTGGGGTTCTTCGCCTACCCCGACGTACCCAGTCGACTCGTCGCGGCGCACTGCGAGGTGGTCACGCTCGCACCACCCGGGGGTGAGGTCAGCACTGCGCTCGCACTGCTTGCGGACCGGTTCGACGCGCCGCACGTGCACGTGCCCGCGGGTCGAGCACCCGACGCGCCGAGTGGTGCGTTGAACGCCCAGAGTTTCGCCGCCGCCATCGCCGCGACGCTGCCCGAGGGTGCGGTCATCAGCGACGAGTCCAACACGAGCGGCCTCCACCTCTACGGCGCCACCACCTTCGCGGCGCCCCATCGTCTCTTGACCCTGACCGGGGGCTCGATCGGGTTCGGGCTGCCCGTCGCGGTGGGCGCGGCCATCGGCTCCGGTGCGCGGGTGATCGCCCTCGAGTCAGATGGCTCGATGATGTACACCCCCCAGGCACTGTGGACGATGGCCCGCGAGGGACTCGACGTCACAGTCGTCGCCCTGTCGAACCGTCGCTACGCCATCCTCGACTTTGAACGCCAGCGAGTGGGTGCTACAGGGGCCGGAGAAGCGAGCGAGCGCCTGCTATCGCTGGATGACCCCGCCATCGACCTCTGTGGCATCGCGCGTGCGCTGGGGGTCCCGGCGACGGCGGTGACGACCGCCGATGAACTCGTCGACGCGCTTCGCCGATCCTTCGCCACCGCGGGACCGTCGTTCATCGAGGTGCCGCTGGCCTCAGCCTTCTGACTCGAGGTCGAACTCGGCGACGACGGGCGCGTGGTCTGACGGCTTCTCCCCCTTGCGGGTCTCACGGTCGACGTACCCAGCGGTCGCGCGTCGTTCCAAGGTCTCGTCAACGAGCAGCAGGTCGATGCGCAGGCCGTGATTCTGATGGAAGGCGCCGCCGCGGTAGTCCCACCAGGAGTAAGCCGGCTCGTCGGGGTGCAGCACTCGGACGAGGTCAACGAGACCCGTCGACTCGATCGCGCGGATGGCGGCACGCTCGGGTGCACTGACGTGCGTCGCGCCGACGAAGCTCGCCGGATCCCAGCAGTCGAGGTCCGACGGTGCGACGTTGAAGTCGCCGCCGAGGACGAACGGGCCGTCGGGACGGTTCGCTGCGAGCTCGCCCAGGCGACCGAGCCATTCGAGCTTGTAGCGGTAGTGGGGATCGTCGAGCGATCGCCCGTTAGGGACGTAGCAGGAATAGACCCGGACCCCGCCACACGTCGCGCCGATGATGCGCGCTTCGGGGTCCTGGTCACCGAAGCCCCGCTGAACGTCAGTCACGCCCACCCTCGAGAGGATGGCCACGCCGTTCCACTGTCCCTGGCCGTAGTGTGCGACGTCGTAGCCCGCGTCCGTGATCGCCGCGACGGGAAACCGGTCATCGGTGGACTTCGTCTCTTGGATCAAGACCACGTCGGGCTGCGCGTCGCCGAGCCACGAGGTGAGTCGGGCCAATCGGGCCGCGACCGAGTTGACGTTCCAGGTTGCGATCTTCACGTCAGGTCGGCGAGGACGAAGAGGAGATCTGCTTCAGCGGCCACCTCGCCGCCGACGGATGCGACGCCGTGACCCTTGCCGGCCCGCGCCGAGAGACGGGTCATCTCGCAGTGCAGGGTCACCGTGTCGCCCGGGACGACCTGACGGCGGAACCGAGCGTGCTCGACGCCCCCAAAGAGGGGCAGCCGTCCGCGATAGCGCTCGTCGGCCAACACCGCGACGCCTCCGCACTGAGCCAGGGACTCGAGCAAGAGCACACCGGGAGTCGTCGGTCGACCTGGGAAATGACCCGCGAAGAACCACTCGTCACCGCGCAGCGTCCACGTCCCGGTCGCGTGCACACCGGGCTCGATCTCGAGCAACTCGTCAAGCAGCAGGAACGGCTCGCGGTGCGGCAACCAGTCCCGGGGGTCGAGTGAGAGGCCGTTCACACGAGGGCCAGTTCTGCGATCCGACGCTCGGGGTCGACGGTTATCAGTCGGAACGTTCGCCGGTCACCCCGTTTCAGCACGTCGCGCGCCCTCGCCGGCGGCGGGTCGCCGAGCAGCGTTGTCGGGGCGTAACACTCGACCTGGCCACCTTTGAAAGTGACGGTGATCACCGCACCGTGCGACGTGAAGGTCGTGACCTCGCCCTCGAGCCGTGAATTCACCTTGAAGGCGGAGCGGAAACGGGCGAAGACGTCCTCGGGGTTCACCGGCTGACGGCCCCGTCGCAATGCCACCGCCGGAACACTCAACGGCGGGGTCGGCTCGGGCGCCGGCGCGACCTTTACGGGTGCGCTCGACTTGGACGCGCGCTTCGCCACGGCCCTGACTGCTGGCGCTTTCTTCGCCGGTGCCTTCTTCGCCGGTTCGGACTTCTTGGCGGCCTTGGTCGCTTTGGCGACGGCGACCTTCGCGGGCGGCGCCACCTCGACACTGGCCCGCGACGCCTTGGTCGCCCGCTTGGTGGTTCGAGTCGCCTTCTCTGGTGCCTTCTTCGCCGCGGGGACCTTGGTCGCCGACCTCGCGTTGGGCTTGGCCGGGGTGATAGTGGTGCCAATTGACGGGGTCACGCCTTCGGGCATGAGGACGGCGAGCTTCTTGACGGCCCGGGCGCTCTTCACGCCGCGCACCGGTAGCCGCGGCGTGAAGATCCATCCGACCCCCGAGACCGGCTTGCCACCGATAAGCCGGCCCTCATCGAAGAGCCAGGGATAGATGGCGTGGAACTCTTGGAACGAGTCGTTGCTGAGTACGACGCCGTTGATGCGGTCGGCGATCTTCAAGATGAACGCGTCACCCCGGCCGATCGCCCCGGCCGGCGGCGTTACGATCGTGCCATCGAGTTCACGGTCCTTGAACCGCGCCCGCTCCGCACTCGCGACGCGGTGGCCGAAGCTCGCATCGACGACGATGATGAGCTCCGCCTGGGGGTTCTCTTCGCGAAACGCGCTGATCACGTCGTCCAATTGGCTGAGACTCGGGTCGGAGCGACCTTCGGTGGCGAGGTTTGAGCCATCGATCACGACGCGCAGCCGTGTGCGGGCCGCGTTCACCCGATCGCTCGTGTCAGCAGGTCGGCCTGCTCGGCGACGTGAATCAACGAGCTGCCTGTTGCGGGGCTCGCGGATTCGGCCCGCGCGACGTGACTGAGCGCCATGTCGCGCAGTTGACGGTGCACCTGGTGGTGGACGAAGGGCCACGCACCCATGTTCTCGGGTTCCTCCTGGAGCCACACGACCTCAGCCAACGTCGGGTAGGACGCGAGGACTGCGTCGATCTCGTCATGGGGCCACGGGTAGAGCTGTTCCACTCGCACCACGGCGACGTGATCGGCATTGACCTCCGCGCGACGTGCGAGCGCCTCGTGGGCGATCTTGCCCGAAGCGAATACGACTCGCGTCACCCGGTCGTGCTGGGCGTTGGGATCGTCGAGCACGGCCCGGAACGAGCCGTGCTCAAACTCGCTCAGCGCCGAGCGGGTCTGGACCGCTCGCAGCATTGACTTGGGCGTAAAGACGATGAGCGGGGTCACCGTGTCACGGGCAACCTGACTGCGCAGCAGGTGGAAGTACTGCGCCGCAGTCGTCGGCTGGGCGATGCGTAGGTTGTTGCGCGCACTCAGCGAGAGGAACCGCTCGATCCGTCCGCTGGAGTGCTCGGGACCCTGACCCTCGTAACCGTGCGGGAGCAGCATCACCAGACCGGCGCGCTGACCCCACTTATCCTCAGCGGCGACGAGGAAGTTGTCGATGATGATCTCGGCGCCATTGACGAAGTCGCCGAACTGTGCTTCCCAGGCCACCAGTGACCGATTGGACTCCACCGAGTAGCCGTATTCAAAGCCCAGCGCCGCGTACTCACTGAGGAAGGAGTCGCGAACGGTGAAGAAGGCTCGCGTGTCGAGGTTCGCGAGCGGGATGTACTGGTCACCCGTCTCGTAGTCGATCAGTGCGGCGTGTCGATGCGAGAAGGTGCCACGGCGCGAGTCCTGCCCGATCAAACGCACGTTGGTGCCATCAACGAGCAGCGTGCCGAACGCCAGCGCCTCGCCGAGAGCCCAGTCGACCTCGCCACCATCGAGCAGCGTCCGACGCTGGGCGAACTGACGCTCGAGCTTGGGGTGAATCGTGAACCCACTCGGTGCGGTCATCGTCGCCGACGCCACCGCGAGCAGGACGTCACGCGCAACACCGGTCCCGGGCGCGGGCGCGTCCGGGGTGACCTCGAGGACCGGAACGCCATGCAGCGTCGGCACGGGGACCGTACGCACCTCGTCGAGCACGCTCTGGAGTCGGGCGTTGAACTCGTCGAGGGCGCGTTCGGCTTCCTCGAGTGAGATGTCGCCGCGGCGCACCAAGGTCTCGGTGTAGATCTTGCGGACCGATCGCATCTGGTCGATGATCTTGTACATCTGAGGCTGGGTGTAACTGGGATCGTCACCCTCGTTGTGTCCGTGGCGCCGGTAGCACACGATGTCGATCACCACGTCGCGCTGGAACGTCTGGCGATAGTCGAAGGCGAGTCGCGCCGCGCGGGCGCAGGCCTCGGGGTCGTCACCGTTCACGTGGAAGATGGGAGCCTGGATCATCTTGGCCACGTCGGTTGGGTAGACACTCGAGCGTGCTGACTCGGGCGCGGTCGTGAAGCCGACCTGGTTATTGATGACGATGTGGATGGCGCCGCCGACGTGATAGCCCGACAGCTGCGAGAGGTTCAGCGTTTCGGCGACGACCCCCTGTCCGGCGAAGGCCGCGTCGCCGTGGATCAGGATGGGTAGGTACGGGTATCGCTCGACCGCGGCGTTCGCCACGGAGCCGTCACCGGGCCGCACGATCTGGTCCTGCTTGGCCCGTACAATCCCCTCGACCACCGGGCTCACCGCCTCGAGGTGCGAGGGATTCGACGCCATCGAGACGTCGATCGCCGCCCCGGCGGCGTTACGGAACGACCCGTGGGCACCCTTGTGGTACTTCACGTCCCCGCTACCCTGCACGCTCTCGGGGTCGAGGTTGCC
>JAJZSM010000003.1:19603-22808 GCA_021849765.1 Actinomycetes bacterium
CGATGGTCGACTCGGCGCCCTCGAGCCCGAATCGCTTCTGACCGACGTAGCGCGAGTGGAGGAACCGCTCAAAGACCTCCGCCTCGTTAAGCGCTGACAGCACCCGGTGCTGCTCCTCGGCGCTCATTGACGACTTCACGCCCTCGACGCGAGTTTGGATCCACCGCTTCTGCGCGGGGTCCATGATGTGACCGTATTCGATGCCGGTCGTGCGACAGTAGGCGTCACGCAAAATGGCCAGGATCTCTTCGAGGGTGGCCTCGTCGCGTCCCGCGAGACCACCAGTAATGAACCGGCGCGGGAGGTCCCAGATCGAGAGACCATACGTCGAGAGCTCGAGCTCGGCGTGGAGCGGCGGCGGATCACTGTGCAGGGGGTCGAGGTGCGCGTAGAGGTGGCCCCGCACACGGTACATATTGATCAGCTCTTGGACGCGAATCTGCTTGAGCACCCGCTCGGACTGGTCGCCGCCGGCGGGTGAGTTGCGGTCCACCGACCACCGCGACGGCTCGTAGGGAATGCCCAGCGATGCGAAGACCTCGTCGTAGAACTGGTGCTGACCGGTCAAACATTCGGCCACGAACTTAAGGAAAAGACCTGACTCCGCACCCTGGATAATCCGGTGGTCGTACGTGGAGGTCAGGTTCATCACCTTGCCGACACCGAGGTCGGCCAAGGCACGAGTATCGACTGCCTCGAAACCTGGTGGCCAGGTGAGCGCCCCGACGCCAATGATTGCGCCTTGACCAGGCATCAGCCGTGGGACCGACTGCACGGTGCCAAGCGTTCCAGGGTTCGTCAACGACACCGAGGCACCCACGAAGTCGTCCGCACCGACCTTGCCCGCGTGAACCTTGCGGATGATGTCCTCGTAGGCAAGCAGGAACGTCCGAAAGTCCATCGCTTCCGCATCGCGGATGACCGGCACCATCAGGTTACGAGTACCGTCACTCTTCTCGACGTCAACGGCCAGACCGAGGCCGACGTGGTCACGGCGCAAGATACCTGGTGTCCCCTTCTGATCGACGGCCTCGACGAAGGAAGCGTTCATCGTGGGGATGGCGACGAGTCCCTTGATGATGGCGAATGCGATGAGGTGGGTAAAGGAAACCTTGGCACCGCTCGCCCGGCTCAGTGCCTCATTCAGCGCCGAGCGGTTGATCTCGAGCAGCCGCGCCGAAACACTGCGCACGCTGGTCGCGGTAGGCACGGCGAGACTCGCGTTCATGTTGGTCACGATCCGTGCCGCGGCGCCACGAAGTGGCGTCGCGCCCTCGTTCACCTCTCGCACGACGGGGCTCGGCGCGGTTGGCGCGGTTGGCGCGGCGAAGGCGACCGTCGGCACGGTCGAACGTTGGTAGTCGGCGAAGAACTCGCGCCAACTCGAAGAGACCGACTCGGGGTCGGCGAGGAATCGGTCGAACATGTCGTCCACGAGCCAAGCGTTCGGTCCGAAGGACCCCTTGACTGGCGCGGACGAAGGGTTGGAAGGTGGCGTCGTCACCTCACCAGACTAGGGCCCGCGCGACCGATTTGGATTGGCCCACGTCCCGGCCTTGGCCAGTAGATTGCCTACGTGACCCCTCCGGACCCTCCCCGCGGACTGCGCGCCGTCGACTCCCCCGTGGTCGGGCTCGCCGTCGCCGAACGTCGAGTTGATGATCCGGTCGCCACGCTGATCTGTGTCCACGGAGGACTCGACCGCGGTGGATCCTTTGCGCGACTCGCGCGACGCGTCGAGCGTTTCAACGTGATCGCCTACGACCGGCGCGGCTACCAAGGTTCGCGCGGGTCGGGACCAGTCACCCTCGAGCGCCACATCGACGACCTCGTCGCCCTCGCGAGCGTCGAGGCCTCGCAACGACCCGTCATCGTCTTCGGTCATAGTTTTGGCGGCGTGGTCAGTTTCGGGGCAGCCCTACGCGATCCGTCACTGTTCGCCCAGGTGATCAACTTCGAGGCGCCACTGCCCTGGGTACTCGAGCGCGATCACCGCCGAGTCGAGCCCGACGCCAACCCATCCGAGGAGGCCGAGCGATTCTTCAAGCGCATGGTCTCCGCCGAGACCTGGGAGCGACTGAGTGAGGCCGAACGCGACTCGCGCCGACGTGACGGTGCTGCTCTCGTCGCTGACCTCTCGGTGCTCAACCAGCCCGAGCCCTTCCACGTCACAAACATCGCCGTCCCGACGATCTACGCCTTTGGTAGTTGGGCCCGAGCGCCCTACTACCGACAATTGACCGCGTTGCTCCACTCACTCAACCCCCTGATTGAAGGGGTTGAGTTGCCTGACGCGGGCCACGGTGCCCACCTGAGTCACCCCGATCAGCTCGCCCGACTGATCGAACGGGCGTGGAACGACCTATGCGCGTCGGCCTAACGGGGGCCTCGGGCCTAATCGGCCGAGCGACTGCTCGGGCGCTGGGCGAGCGCGGCGACACGGTGGTGAGCTTCGTTCGACCGACCGGCGGTGCCGCGACAGGCGAGACGATCCGATGGGATCCGGACGCCAACGACGTCGACGAAAACGACCTGCGCCGAGTGGGTGGCCTTGACGCCATCGTGCACCTCGCGGGCGCAGGGATCGGCGATCGGCGCTGGAGCGACGAGCGCAAGGCACTCATACTCCAGTCCCGACGCAACTCGACGACACTGGTGGTCCAGACGATCGCGTCCCTCGCGAGCGGTGTGAGGGTGCTCGCCAGCGGCTCGGCGATCGGCATCTACGGTTCGCGGGGTAGCGAGTTGCTCGATGAGAACTCGACGCACGGCAGCGACTTCCTCGCCTCGGTCTGCCAGGCCTGGGAAGACGCCGCCCAGCCAGCAGCCAACACGGGGACTGTGGTGTCGACGTTACGCACCGGTATCGTCATGAGCGCCAGTGGCGGGGCCCTCAAGCGCCAACTGCCATTGTTCAAGTTAGGTCTCGGGGGCGTCCTCGGCGATGGACGCCAGTGGATCAGTCCGATCGCGCTCGTCGATGAGGTGCGCGCGATCCTGTCATTGATCGACCAGCCCGAGGCGGGACCCTTCAACCTCAACGCCCCTGATCCGGTGACGAATCGTGCCTTCACCCGTGCGCTCGCACGCGCCCTGGGTCGTCCTGCGGTGCTTCGCGTGCCCGCATTCGCTCTCGCGGTCGCCCTCGGATCCCAGCTCGCCCACGAGGCCGTGCTCGCCAGCCAACGGGTCCAACCGGCGAGAT
>JAJZSM010000170.1 GCA_021849765.1 Actinomycetes bacterium
ATCGGTCCACTGGCACGAGGTCCAAGACCACGCTGAGCAGGGTTACCTGCTCGTGGACGTTCGAACGGCGGGCGAGTTCTACCGTGGCTCACTGCCCGGGTCGATCAACGTCCCGGTCGACGAGTTGCGCGAGCGCCTCGACGAGCTGGGCGAGAAGGACGTCGTCGTGATCTGCCAGGTCGGTCAGCGCGGTCACGTCGCCACGCGGCTGCTGCGCGACTTCGGCTTCAACGCGAAGAACCTCAGTGGCGGCTATCAGACGTGGCACAAGTCGCCCGCGGCGGAACTCGTCGGATAACGGCGAAGTCGTATCAACCGAAGTACCAAAACCAACACCAAAACCAACACCAAAACCAAAAAGAGATGAAAGGAAACACCCCCAATGTGCAGTCGAGTTACGTGTCGTACATGCAACAAGCCCACCTGGAGCGGATGCGGTAACCACATCGAGCAGGCCCTCGCCGGCGTGCCCAAGAGCGACCGGTGCCAGTGCGGTTCGGGCGCCTCGGGTGCCTCGAGTGGTGGCTTCATGTCGCGCTTGCGCGGTCGCTAGACCGTGAACGCGGCCGATCGGTGGCGTGCGGCGCTCGAAGCGTGGGCCATTCCCGAGGCGATCCTGTCCTCGGCGCCGGAGAGTCCGTGGATTCATCCACCGGTGCTCTTCGACGTGCCCACGACCATCGAGTCGTCGCCGTCACACGATCGGGCCCGCGAGGCAGTACCCGTCGGGGGCACCGTGCTCGACGTCGGCTGTGGGGGAGGCATCGCCGCTTTCGCACTCACGCCGCCGGCGTCACACGTGATCGGTGTCGACCACCAGGTCGAGATGCTCACGATGTTCCGGGCCAACGCCCACGCCCGCGGCGTCTCGGTCGAGACGATCGAAGGATTCTGGCCGGCCGTGGCGGCGCGCACCGCCGTCGCCGATGTGGTGACCGCGCACCACGTCGTCTACAACGTCGCTGACGTCGTGCCCTTCCTCGCCGCGCTCGACGACCACGCCCGAGCGCGCGTCGTGCTCGAGATGCCGAACCAGCATCCTTTGGCCAGTCTTAGCCCGGCCTGGCGTGCGTTCTGGTCATTGGAGCGGCCGTCGGGTCCCACACCCACTGACCTGCTCGCCGTCCTGGACCAGATGGGCATCGACGCGATGTCCGAGACCTTCGAAGGGTCCCTTCGCACCGAGACCGACCTCGACCAGGCCGCGCACTTCACCCGGATCCGACTCTGTCTGCCCGCATCGCGCGAGCCAGAGGTCCGTTCGTTTCTCGAATCCCACCCGCCGTCGCCGACCCGGTCGCTGACGACGATCTGGTGGGATCACACCGCCGCACAAGGTCGCCGCGAGTTGTGACTTTGTGCCCCGGTAGTAACTCTTTTACCTATTTACCCGTCAGTAGGTTGAGGTCATGAGTGCATTGATTGGAAGTATTTCGACACTGTCGCTCGCGCGGTGGCAGTTCGGCGTCACCACGGTCTTCCACTACTTATTCGTCCCCCTGACGATTGGCCTCGGGCTGCTGGTCGCGATCCTGCAGACGGCCTCGTATCGAACCGGCGACGAGTCCTGGGAGCGCGCCACGCGCTTCTTTGGCAAGCTCTTCCTCGTCAACTTCGCCATCGGGGTCGTCACCGGTATCGTCCAGGAGTTCCAGTTCGGGATGGACTGGTCGCGGTACTCGGTGTTCGTCGGCAACATCTTCGGCGCGCCGCTCGCCATCGAGGGCCTGCTCGCCTTCTTCATGGAGTCGACCTTCCTCGGGGTGTGGATCTTCGGCCGGGGCCGGGTGAGCCCCCGAGTGCACCTGCTCGCCATCTGGCTGGCGAGCGTGGGCACCATCCTGTCGGCCGCCTTCATCGTCGCCGCCAATGCCTGGATGCAACACCCGGTGGGCTACGTCATCGATCCGGCCACCCACCAGGCCGTGATGAACAACTTCTGGGCCGTGATGACCAACTCGACCTTCGTGCTCGAGTACGGCCACGTGCTCTTCGCCGCGTTCCTCACCGGTTCGACCTTCCTGCTCGGGGTCTCGGCGTGGCACCTGCGCCAGGGCCACGACGTGGCCGCCTTCGCCAAGGCCGCACGGGTGGCCATCGTGGTGGTGCTCGTCTCGGCGGTCGGGACGATCTTCCTCGGCGACTCCCAGGGCAAGCAGATGGAGACCCAGCAGCCGATGAAGATGGCCGCGGCCGAGGCGCTCTACAACACGACCAACGGCGCGAGCTTCTCATTGCTCACTATCGGGGACCTGTCGGGCAACCCGATCTTTCAGGTCCGCGTGCCGCACATCTTAAGCGTGCTCGCGACCAACACCTGGTCCGGCAAGGTCGACGGCATCCACCAGCTTCAGGCCCAGGCGACCAAGAAGTACGGCGCGGGCAGCTACGTGCCCGTGATCTGGGTCCTCTACTGGACCTTCCGCATCATGGTCGGCCTCGGTGTTCTCTTGCTCGCACTCGGCGCGATCGGACTGTGGCTGATGAGGAAACGCCGGCTCGAGCGCTCGACGTGGTTCTTGCGCTTCGCGACGTGGATGATCCTCGCGCCGTTCCTCGCTAACTCGGTGGGGTGGATCTTCACCGAGATCGGTCGACAGCCGTGGGTCGTCTACGGGCTGCTCAAGACCTCCAACGCCGTCAGCCTCATCGCCCCGGGCTACGTGGCGACCTCGCTCATCGGCTTCACGGCGATCTACACCCTGCTCGCCGTCGTGGAGATCGGGCTGATGATTCGTCTGGCCAAAGTCCCATCCGAACCGATCGCGCTCGACGACCGGGTACCCGAGCTCATCTACTAGGAGGCGTCATGCTCGCACTGCTCGCCACCTCGCCCAGCGGACTCGAGAAGCTCTGGTTCGCGCTGATCGGGGTGCTCTGGTTGGGGTACTTCTTCCTCGAGGGCTTCGACTTCGGCGTTGGGGTGCTGATGCCCTTCGTCAGTCACGACGACGTCGACCGTCGCGTGGTGGTCAACACGATAGGTCCGGTCTGGGACGGCAACGAGGTCTGGCTGATCACGGCCGGCGGCGCGACCTTCGCCGCCTTCCCGCTCTGGTACGCGACCGTCTTCAGCGGCTTCTACCTGGCGCTCTTCGTCGTGCTCGCATCCCTCATCTTCCGGGGCATGGCCTTCGAGCTGCGTCATCGCCGCGATGACGAGCGGTGGCACCAGTGGTGGGACCGGGCACTCTTCTGGGGCTCGGCGCTGCCCGCTCTGCTATGGGGGGTGGCCTTCGCCGACTTCGTCCACGGTGTGCCGATCGTCGCCGGCGGCGCGTGGACGGGCACCTTCTTCGATCTGGTCAAGCCCTACGCACTGCTCGGTGGGCTCGCCACGCTCAGCCTCTTCACACTTCACGGCGCGACCTACCTCGGGCTCAAGACCGAGGGAGCGGTGCGCGAACGTGCTCGTGAAGTGGCCCGGTGGCTGGCGCCGACGACCACGGTCATCGTGACGGCGTTCCTCGGGTGGACTTACCTGAGCGCGCACGCCTGGCACCGCACGGGACTCGTGCCGCCACTGCTGCCGATACTTGGGGTCGGGGCGCTCGCGGCGGTGGGCTGGCTCGTGCACGACCGCCTGGAGGGCTGGGCCTTCATCGCCACCGCCTTCGTCGTGCTCGCCTTCTTCACGACGTTGCTGCTCAACCTCTACCCAAACGTGCTCGTCAGTTCGGTGCGCTCGGCCTACGACCTCTCAATCGTCCAGAGTGCGTCGCACCCCTACACGCTGACGGTGATGAGCTGGGTGGCGCTCGTCTTCACCCCCTTCGTGCTCGTCTACCAGAGTTGGACCTACTGGATCTTCAAGAAGCGGGTCAGCCGTCCCGACCAGGTCGACGCCCGCTCGAGCGAGGTGTGAGCGAGTCACCCGGGGCGCTGCTCGCGCGGCTCCGACGGGCCTCTCCGCTGGTCACGCGGTCGTTGGTGGCGGCGAGCGCGTTGGGCGTCCTCGCGACGATCGCCATCATCGCCCAGGCGGTCGCGATCGCGGGGGCGGTCTCGACACTGGTGGCGCACCACGCGAGCGCGGTGAGCGGACCGATCTTCTGGTTGCTCGGCGCGACACTGGTACGCGCCGTGGCCGTGGGTGCGAGCGAGCCCGTCGGGGCCTCGCTCGCCGCCCCGGTGCGGCGGGACCTGCGTCGACGAGCGTTACGCCAACTCGTGCACCAGGGGCGCTCGACGAACCTCGATGCGACGGTCCAGTTGCTCACCCGCGGCGTCGACGAGGTCGAGGCCTTCCTCGTGGCGTCGGTTCCCTCGCTGGTGCTCGCCGCGCTCGCGCCGCTCACGCTGCTCGTCTACCTCACGACCCGGGACTGGTTGAGCGGGGTGATCGTCGCGGTCTCGGCGCTGTTGCTTCCGATCTTCATGTGGCTGCTCGGGCTCGCCGCGAAGGACGCGATGGAGCAGCGCTGGCACGACCAGCAGCGA
>JAJZSM010000171.1 GCA_021849765.1 Actinomycetes bacterium
TTCCACGCGCACGCCGTAGTGCTCGAGCAGGCCCGCGTAGGCCACCGCCTCATCGCGCAACGGGTCACAGGTCGCCACGACCACGATCGCTGGCGGCGAGGCCGCGAGATCGGTACTGAGCAATGGTGAGACCCTCGGGTCCGTCGGATCTGCGCCGGCGAGGTACTGGGTGTAGTCGTAGCGCAGGTGATCGAGCTCGAGCCAGTAACCGGTGCCGTACGCGTGTGCCGAGTCGGTCAACATCTCAGGACCGAGCGTCGGGTAGAGCAACACCTGGGCACCGATCCCGAGCCCCTCGTGACGGGTGAGCGTCGCGGCCACGGTGGCGAGGGTCGCCCCCGCCGAGTCACCCATGACAAACATCGTCGCCGCGGGGTCGCCGTACTCCTCGCGGTGCGCGGACACGTGGCGTAGTACGCCAACGACGTCATCGAGACCGGCCGGAAACGGGTGTTCGGGCGCGAGCCGATAGTCGACGGCGAGGAAACGCATGCCCGTGTCCACGGCGAGGCGGCGACAGACCCCATCGTGGGTCTCGAGGTCGCCGACGACGAACGATCCTCCGTGGCAGTAGACCACGAACCCTCGGGCCTCGTCACCAGCGGGAACGTAGAGGCGGCCGGCGACGGTCCGGCCGGGAAGGTCGAACCGGCACTCGCGGACCTCGGCGAGCGGTTCGGGCGTCGGCCACAAGGCGGTCGCCCCCTCGCGATAGGCGACCCGGCGCCGATCGATGTCGATGGACGAGGGATGCGGCGCGGGATTCGCGCGAATGTCGTCCACGTAGTGTTGCAGTGCCGGATGAATCATGGAGCCTCCTGGCGTGCAGCCTAGGCACCGCCATTACGGTACTGCGACAGAATTCCCATCGCCGTGGCCGACTCGATCAACGAACCTCGGGCCCGCGGATTGGCCGCGCGCTCGATGATCGCCATCGCCTGATCGCCCTGACTGTGTCCGAAGATCGACGCGATCCCCTGCTCGGTGATGATGGCGCTGTGTTGAAACGAGCACACCGGATTGGACAACAGCGGCACGATCGTGGACTGGTCGGACTTGTCGTGCCAGGACCGCAACGCAAGCACCGCCTGCCCACCGCGAGAGTGCAGGGCACCGCTCACGAAGTCGGGCTGCCCACCGAAGCCCGAGTAGACGTTCCCGTGGACGTAGCTGGCGTTGGCTTGGGCGAAGAGGTCGACTTCGAGCGCGGTGTTGATCGACAGCATCAACGCCTGCTCGGCGATACGGGCCGGGTTGTTCGCGACCTCGGTTCGACGCATGACGACTCGAGGGTTGCGATGGACCCACCGATAGAGGTCCGGGGTCCCGTAGAGGAAGGTCGACGTGATCACACGATCGGGGTCGATGCTGCCCGAGCGGTCGAGTCCCATGACGCCGTCGCTGATCATCTCGGACCACACGCCGAGGTGCCGGTAACCGTGCATGAAGGTGAGCGCCGCGTCAGGCAACAGGCCGATGCCCATCTGCAGCGTCGAGCCATCACTAGCCAGTGACGCGATGTGCTCACCGATGCTCGCAGCGGCCGAATCGACCTCGCGTTCAGGCGGCGACGGGAGTGGCTCGTCGACCTCGATGGCGAGGTCGACGAGCTCGACATCGATTTCGCCGTCACCGACCGTGTAAGGCATTTGGGAGTTGACCTGGGCGATGACCAGTCCCCCACGTCGTCTCACCTCGTGGATCGCCGCTGGCATGATGTTCACCTCAATGCCCAAGGAGATTCGGCCCCGGTGCGGCGCCGACGACTGGACGAGGACGACGTCTGGTGGCCGCGACGTCGCGAAGAGCCGCGGCACGAGGGACAGTCGCATCGGCAGGAACTCCACGTTCGGGGACCGTCGCACACCCTCGCCGAGGAACGGGGACTCCGTGATGAGGCCCGCGCGTTCGGGCCACCCACGCTGCGGGTTCAACACGAAGGCCCGATACCGCTCGAGGGTCCGGTCGATGATTCCGAGCAAGGTCCAGGGTGTCGCGAAGTTCCCGGACACGACGACGCGAGGCTCACGGGCGCTCAGTGCGGCAACGCGACGTTCGATCTCTCCTGCGCCAACACTCAGCATGCCGCTCCTCGGTCATTCCCAGTGTGGCAGGTGAATCCGAGGTCACCCCATCGATTTGGCGGATATCACCCATCGACGGACGCCAACGGAGCAGAACGCACCGCAAACGATTTCGGGTCGTCGGCCAACTGGGCCGACACTTCTCTGGAGCGGACGACCGGGCTCGAACCGGCGACCTCGACCTTGGCAAGGTCGCGCTCTACCAACTGAGCTACGTCCGCGTCGAGGTCCAGTGTAGCCGACGCGCGCGCCGCCCGGCCAGCTCAACGTACCGGTCGCCCGCCGTCAACGACCTGAGCTGCCAAAGCCCCCGTCGCCACGCTCGGAGTCCGGCAACGTATCCACCGCACGTAGGGTCACCGTGGGCACTGCGGTGATGACGAGCTGCGCGACCCGGTCTCCCGCGTGCACCACGTACTCGTGCTGTGGGTCGTGGTTGACGAGTGCCACGCGGATCTCACCGCGGTAGCCCGAGTCAATCAACCCCGGCGCGTTCGCGCACGTCACGCCGTGGTTGATGGCCAGCCCGCTTCGCGGCAAGACCAGTCCGGCGAATCCCTCGGGGATCGCGATCGCGAGACCCGTACCGACCAAGGCGCGTCCGCCGCCCGGAGCGAGCCGGCGATCCTCCACTGCGACGAGGTCAAAACCGGCGTCACCGCTCTTGGCCCGGTGCGGCGCAACGGCGTCTTCTCGTAACGTCGTGTACGCGATCTCCATTCATCAGAGACTACCGTCGCATCGCCACGCGTCAGTAGTGTCAAGGGATGCTTGCCTGGATGGATCTTGAGATGACCGGACTCGAGCCGGACCGCCACGTGATCGTCGAGATCGCCACGATCATCACGGACGATCACCTTGCCGTGATCGCCGAAGGCCCTGATCTGGTGCTCGGCGCCACCGAGGAACAGTTGAGTCAGATGGGCGACTTTGTCACCCAGATGCATACCAAGTCCGGCCTGCTCGAGGCCATCCGTGCCTCGACGATAACCATGGCCGATGCCGAGCGCGCCACACTCGCATTCTTGCGTCAACACATCAGCGAACCCGCCACGGTGCCGTTGTGCGGCAACTCCATCGGAACCGATCGACGCTTTCTTCAGCACTACATGCCCGAACTCGAGTCGTTCTTCCACTACCGCAACGTCGACGTCTCGACGATTAAAGAGCTCGCCCGCCGGTGGCACCCCGACGTATTGGCCTCGATGCCTGAGAAAGAGACGAACCACCGGGCCTTGGACGACATCCGCGAATCGATCGCCGAGCTAGCGCACTACCGGGACCAGTTGTTCACCCGCCCACCGTCCGAGTAGCCTCACGCCGATGATCGACGAGCCGCTTTCCCTGGCGACCGCGACGGCGCGTCTGACGGCGCCGGGCCAGGTCTTCGAACTCGAGGACCGAGTGGTCGGTGACGTCGCGATGACGGTGTGGAAGAACGCACCGTCATCGCTGCGAGACATCCTCGAGATGACCCGACGCTACGGTGAGCGTGAGTTCCTGGTCTACGGCGACGAACGCGTCACGTTCGAAGCACACTATCGACGCGTCGCCACGCTGACCCATCGGCTGCACGACCTCGGTGTCCGAGTCGGCGACCGGGTCGCGATTTCGGCACGCAACTTGCCGGACTGGGTGTGCGCGTACTGGGGAATCGTCACGATGGGGGCCATCGCGGTGCCGCTGAACGCCTGGTGGACCGCCGACGAGCTCCGCTACGGTCTCGCCGACTCCGGGGCGCGGGTTTTGTTCGTCGATGAGGAGCGCCTCGAACGCGTCCGAGCGTTGTTCGACGAACTGGTCGACGTGGAGCGCGTCATCGTGCTCCGGTCGAGCGGGTTGGACGAGCCCGTCGCCGACGAGCACGATCGGGTCCGCGTCGTGGCCCTCGATGACCTGATCGGAACCGTCGAGCTCGACGCCGAACCCATCGACGCGTCACTCGACCCCGACGATGACGCCACGATCTTCTACACCTCGGGCACGACGGGACGGCCCAAGGGCGCGGTGGCGACCCATCGCAACATCGTCACCAACCTGATGAACCTCTTTTTCATCAGCCAACGCTCGTCGCTGCGCTTCGGTGAGGGACCGCCCGACGCTACGAGATACCCGAACGCCAACTTGCTCAACATCCCGCTCTTCCACGCCACCGGTTGCCTAGCGGTCATGGTGGTGAACGCGGCCGCCGGCGGCCGGTTGGTGATGATGCACCACTTCGATGCCGGCCAGGCACTGGCTCTCATCGAACGTGAGCGAATCACCGCTATCGGTGGTGTGCCGACCGTCGTCATGCAGATACTCGATCACCCGGACTTTCAACGCTTCGACACGTCAAGCGTTCGCCTCGT
>JAJZSM010000172.1 GCA_021849765.1 Actinomycetes bacterium
CGGGGGTTTCAGGGGGGGCCTGGCACCATGAGTCCGCCCGTCGCATGTTGCGGCGAGATTTTGTACTTGGTCGGAAAGGACCATGACGGCCCATGGATGGTTACGACGTGAGATCTCGAGGTTCGTCGCCGCTCACGGGGACTCGCAGTGGTGGCTGCGTTCGCGGCGCTCGTGAGTGTGGCTGCATCCGGTGGTGCCGGCGCGTCGTCGATGAGCACGCGGTGGGGCTGGGGACGCCTACTCGATGTCGATTCCCGGGATTGCCGGTACTGGGGCGAGCGTGGGTCGAGTGTCATCGCGATTGAGCCGCGGTCCATTGGCACGCCGCGCTCCGCGGCCAGCTCGCCCGATGGCCGAGAGTTTCGGCCGGGTCACCACGGCCGGCATGATCGCCATCGCGGGTGAGAAGTGGCGTGGCGTCGTCGATGAGATCCTCAAGGAGACGCTGACGATGACGTACTCAAGAGTGGCGATCTCTCATTGGCCCTATGCAGGGCCCCCGCTGTTTCCTAGAGTGGCGGCGTGTGCAACGCCACGTCCTCGGATGAGACCTTCATGGCGATCGCCCTCGACGCGGCGCGCGCGGCCGCGACCCACAACGACGTGCCGATCGGCTGTGTCGTGGTGGTCGGTGACGAAGTGGTGGCGACGGGGGAGAACCGGCGTGAAGTCGACGCCGATCCTACGGCGCACGCCGAGATCGTGGCGCTACGCGCGGCCGCCGAGACTCGAGGCCGCTGGCGCCTCGAGGACGCCACCGTCTACGTGAGCGTCGAGCCGTGCGTGATGTGCGCGGGGGCACTGCTGAACGCGCGCGTGGCGCGCGTCGTGATCGGCGCCCTCGACGAGAAGGCCGGCGCCGTGGGCTCTCGCTACAACGTCCTCGCCGATCCTCGGCTCTTGCACGAGGTGCCGGTCACTTACGACGTCGGGGCCGAGGCGTCGATTGCTCTCCTGCGTGAGTTCTTCGCGGCTCGTCGGGGCGCGGAGCCGATTGTGGACGACGACGAAACGGACACCACAACGGCCGGCCGTTGGACTACGTAGTCCAACGGCCGGCCGTTGTGTGATCGGTTAGCTACGCCGAGACGGTCGTGGCCAGGATCACCGACGTGGACTTGCCGACGTAGTGGCCGATTACCGTGACGATGGCGCCCTTGGTGATCGAGGCAGCGTGGCCCTTGGTGAACTTGGCCGCCTTGAAGTCGACGCGGTATGTCTTGGCGCCGTCCTTGAACCAGAAGATGTCCTTCGACGCCTCGGTCTTGACTACGGCGCCGCGCAGCGTGATGGCGGCGCTCTTGGTGGCCGTCGGGTGAGTCGTCGTCTTCGTCTTCGCGTGGGTGGCGGTCGTGGTGGTCGTCGCACCCGCCGTAGCCGTCAGGGCCGCCGCGCCGAGCGTTCCGACTGAGAGGACCGCGGGAAGAATGATCTTGGCAATCTTGGTGTTCATGGTGGTGTTCTCCTGTTTGGATAGGGTGGCTGACCTCCACCCGACCCTCCGCGGTGGGGTCGAAGTGGACGTCAGATCAACGGTAACGATGGTGTCGGCGTGCTCGCCGTCACGTACGTCCAAGAATTGGTAAAGGTTGGTCCGCGCGAGACGTCCTTCACGATCCTCTTACGCCTTTCTTCGGCGCTACTCATCGATCGCCGCGCCGTCGGTGCTCGGGCCAACGATCAGGCTGACGCGACGCAGGGTCACCGTGGCATCGACACCTCCGCCGGGGGACTCGCGCAACTCGATACCGCCGCCCGAAAGTCGTACGAGCTGTTCAGCGATGGCGAGGCCGAGGCCCGAACCTTCCGCGGTGTTCTCGCGAGCGCGCCAGAAGCGTCGAAGGGCCAGACGGCGGTTCGCTGGACTCATGCCGACACCGTTATCGATGACGTGGACCTCGGCGTGTTCATCGGCGTCGCGCGTCTCGACCACGATGCGACCGCCGAAGGAAGTCGCATCAAAGGCGTTGGCGAGCAGATTGTCGATGACCTGTTCCATCACCCCTTCGATCGCGAGGGCGCCGAGCTCGTGGCTCCCCAACGAATTCAGGGTGATGCCGTGTTCGGCGGCGAGTGGTCGCCAGTAGTCGACGCGCGAGCGGGCGATCGTAGCCAGGTCGATGACGGACAGGATCGCGGGTCGCGACTCGTTGCGGGCGAGCTCGAGGAGGGACTCGACGAGGCGTCGCAACCGGCTGAGCTCGGACAGTACCGGGATGAAGTCGTCGGGGCCGGTCTTGTCGCCGAACTGGAGGTTCTCGAGGTGCAGCTGCAGGGCGGTCAAGGGGGTGCGCAGTTGGTGCGACGCGTCCTCGACGAACGTCGTCTGGGCCTCGAGGAGGTCGACGAGTCGCGCTGACATGGCGTTGATCGACTCGGCGAGGCGCCGCAGTTCCGGAGGGCCCTCGTCGACTGGCGCGCGGATGCGCAACTCGCCGGCGCCAATCGCTTCGACCGCCCGGCCGATCCGCCGTAGCGGACGAGTCAGCGAGGTTGAGATGAGGAACCCGAAGCCAACGGCCGCCAGCAGCATCACGAGCCCGTAGAGCGCGAGGTTGCGCCAGTTGCCGTGCACGGCCCTCGTCACGATGGTCACCGGGAACGTGACGACGAGTACCGCCTGGTCGATCCGCGCGGCGTCTGACCTGTCGTGGGGCAGGCGCATCGCCACGTAGTACTGGGCGCCTTCGACGGATGAGCGCGGGATCACTCCCGAGAGCGGGGTCGCTCCGACGCGCTGCGCCAGGCGCGCGATCTCCTCGTCGACCGTTTGGCGGTGCTTGCTCGCAATCAGCGTGCGGCCCTCTCGCAGCACCAGGATCTGGCGCTTGGTCGCGCGCGAGTACGTGTCGGAGAACCTGATCGCCGCCTTCAGGTGGTTGCGGCCGATGTCATTGGACAGGACGGCGGCCAGGGCCTGCGTGTCGCGACGCAGTGCCGATAGGGTCGACGACTTGGCGTTCGAGTTCAGCGTGTAGCCCACGGGGATGACGAGCAGTACCACCGCCACCACCGCGAAGAGGATGAATCCGGCGAGGAGCCGACGCCTCACGGTGCCAGAGCCAATCGGAATCCGATTCCCCGATGGGTTTCGATGGCCTCGGCCAGGCCCAGCTTTCGTCGCAGAGAGGCTACGTGGACGTCGATCATCTTGGTCGAGCCGAACCAGTTGGGTCCCCACAGCTCGTCGAGCAGTTCTTGGCGGGTCACGACCGCGCCGGGGTCGCGCGCCAGCAGGTCAAGGATCCCGTACTCCTTGGGGGTGCAGGCGATCTCGGCGCCGTCGACCGTGATCGTGCGGGTACGGCGATCGATGGTGATCGGGCCGATCTGCTGAACCCGGCTCTCGGCGTCGGTTCCCGAAGTGCGACGGGTGACGGCGTTGATGCGCGCCACCAGCTCGCGAAAGCCGAAGGGCTTGACCACGTAGTCGTCGGCACCAAGATCGAGTCCGGCGATGCGGTCGTGTTCCGCACCGCGCGCGGTCACCATGATGATGGGTGCTGGCGAGGCCGCCCGCAGGTCCTCGAAGAGCTCGATGCCGTCGCGATCGGGCAGCCCGAGGTCGAGGAGGATGAAGTCCGTAGGCAAGCTACGTAGGGCCTCGGCGCCGGTGGCCGCGCGCACCGGCGTGAAGCCCTCGCGCGTGAGCCCGGTCACGATCGCCGATGCGATGGCCTCGTCGTCTTCGATGACCAGAACGCGCACGCCTCATTATGGTGCCACCGCGTGCGCGCAGTGCACTCGCCCGGGTAGCGACTAGCGGCTCGCGTCCGCCAGTGACTCGAGGTAGTAGCGGATCTGGATGGCGACGGCCGCTCCCTCACCGACGGCCGATGCCAGTTGCTTGGTCGAACCCGCGCGCACGTCTCCCGCGGCGAAGATGCCCGGCACGCTCGTGGCAAAGTCGTGATCAGTCACGAGGAATCCGCGTTCGTCGGTGGGAAGCGAGCCGTTGAGAAAGCCGGTGTTGGGGTCCAGACCCACGAAGACGAACGCGCCGGCGGTCTCGAGACGTTCACTCTGGCCATCGCGCTCGACGACGATTGCCGCGAGGGAACTGTCGCTGGTGGCGTTGAAAGAGGTCACGGTCGCGCCTAGGACGACGGACATGCGGGGATGGTTTGCGACCTTGTCCTGAAGGAGCCGACTCGCGGCGAGCTGGGGAACCCTTTCGAGGATCGTCACGTGCTCAGCGAATTGGGTGAGGAAGAGTCCCTCCTCTAGGCCGCTGTTGCCACCGCCAATCAGCGTGAGCTCGTTCGCCCCGCGGTAGAACGGCCCGTCACAGGTCGCACAGAAGTGGATGCCCGCACCGATCAGTTCGGCTTCGCCCTCTGCTCCGGTGTGCCGGTACGTCGAGCCCGTCGCGACGAGGACCGCCGGGGCGCGAACGTTCGCTCCCGTG
>JAJZSM010000173.1 GCA_021849765.1 Actinomycetes bacterium
CGTCCTGCCCGGTGGGGCGACCACCGTGGGTGTCGCCGGTGGCGTCTACGCGCTCGTCTGCCACCAGGACAACCGGTGCACAGCGACGGGCAGTTACCTCGCGGGCGGCGCCACGTACGAGGGTTTCAGCGTCGCCACGAACTGACCACGTTTCATCTCGCGGCTACGCCGCGGTCTCGTGAGGATCACCTTCCGATTACCCGCCCTGCGTACCCTGAACCCGTGGCCAGCCTCGATGATCGCTCTCCCTCGACCCTCTCGTGGTGTGGCCGCACCTCGCGGGTGTCGCCGAGCGCCGACCGCCGACCGGTCGTGCTCGTCGTGGAGGACGAACCTAGTTACCAGGATGCGCTCAACGTTGGGTTGAGTGTGGAGGGCTTCATCGTCGTCGGCGCCACGACGATTGGCCAGGCGCGCGAGGTCTTCGCGCACAACGCCCCGAACCTCGTGCTGCTCGACGTCATGCTGCCCGACGGCTCGGGCATCGACTACTGCCGTGAGATCCACCAGACCCTGCGGATCCCCGTCATCATGGTCTCGGCGCGCACGAGCGAGGTCGACGTCGTTCTCGGGCTCGAGATCGGGGCGGCCGACTACGTCACCAAGCCCTATCGCCTCCGCGAGCTGGTGGCCCGGATGCGCGCGGTGCTGCGCCGACTCCAGAGCGAGCCCAGCGCGGGCGACGGCGGAATCACGATCGGTGACATCGACGTCGACCTCGTGCGACGATCGGTCACCAAGCGGTCCTCGCCCATCGAGCTCAGCCGCAAGGAGTTCGACCTGCTCGCGCTCTTCGCCGAACACCGTGGCCAGGTCGTTACCCGCGAACAGTGCCTCGACGCGTTGTGGTGGGGGCTCGACCTCGTGGACACGCGCACGCTCGACACCCACGTGAAGCGACTGCGCCAGAAGATCGAGGACGACCCGCCCCGTCCTCGGCATCTCGTCACGGTGCGCGGCGTCGGTTTCCGACTCGACGACTGACCGGTACAGTCAGACCATGAGACCAGGCGACCTCGCACCCGACTTCACCCTGCGCGACCAGCACGGCGTCGAGCGCACCCTGCGTGACCTGCTCACCCACGGTCCAGTCGTGCTCTTCTTCTACCCCGCGGCGATGACCACGGGCTGCACCAGGGAGACGTGTCACTTCCGCGACCTCGCCACCGAGTTCACCGAGGTGGGTGCCCAGCGGATCGGCATCTCGATGGACAACGCGCACAAGCAAGCGGCCTTCAGCGACGCGAACGCCCTGGACTACCCGCTGCTCAGTGACGTCGGGGGCCGCGTCGCCAAGTCCTACGGCGTCAAGCGCGTACTCGACGTCCTACGCGTGAAGCGCACGACGTTCGTCATCGGTACCGACCATCGAGTCATCGACGTGATCAGCAGCGAGATGAACATGAACGTTCATGCCGATCGGGCACTCGCGGCACTGCGCGCCTAGCCCCGTCAGCCGCCGATGATCGCGGCTGCGGGATCAGTGATGAAGCGACCGATGTGCGCGATCGCGGCCGAGGCCAGTGCGCCGTCGATCTGGCGGTGGTCGAAGGACATCGACAAGTCCACGGTCGGTCGAGCGACGACATCGTCACCGACGACCCACGGCCGCTTGGCGACCTGACCGACGGCGATGATCGCCCCGGTGCCCGGTGGCAGGATCGGCACGGCCCCATCGACCGCGAAGGGGCCGACGTTGGTGATCGAGAGCGTCGTGTTGAGCATCGCCTCCGGGGTCGTCGTCCCCGCACGCGCCACCTCGACCAACTCGTTGAGCGACGCGGCCATGGCGCGCAGGTCGAGGGTGTCCGCACCCTTGATGTTGGGCACGATCAGACCGCGCGGTGTGTTCGCGGCGATGCCGAGGTTCACCCGACGGCGCACCACGACCTCCTGGGCCGCGGCGTCAAAGCTCGAGTTGAGTCCGGGGTAGTGGCGAGCCGCGTCACAGACCGCGAGTGCGACGATCGTCAGCGGCGACAGGCGCACGCCGGCGAAGGCCGGGCGGTCGCGCAGTGCCTCGAGCAGCGCCACGGTCCCGGTCGCCTCGACGCGGACCCAGACCGCGGCGTGGGGCGCCTGGAAGGCGCTCTGGACCATGGCGTCGGACATCGAACGAAGCACGCCGCGCACGGGGATGCGCTCCTCGAGCGGGCCGGTGCTCCAGGGTTCGATCTCGCGACCGACGAAGCGCGTCGTCGAGGTCACCATCGAGGCCGTCGCCGTCTTGGTCGGCGTCGGCGCGGTCGTGCTCGCGAGGGCCCGCTCCACGTCGTCACGGGTGATCAGACCATCGCGTCCCGTCCCGGTGAGCGTGGCGAGGTCGACCCCGTGCTGCTTGGCGTAGAGCCGCACCGGCGGCGTCGAACGCACCGGGTGCGTCGAGGGTTCGCCCGCTGCGAGCGTGGGCGAAGGTGGGACGACCGGTTCGGCGGTGCGACGGCGGCGTCGAGTGACCACGGCGTCGTCTTCGGCGACCCCGTAGCCCACGAGCACGGGTGTGCGTCCGGCCCCGACCGAAGCCGGTGCGGCCTCGGGCGTGGTCGCCGCCGCGTTCGGCGTCGTCGTCGCAGCGTCGGTCTCAATGACCACCAACGGCGCACCGACGGCCATCACGTCGCCGACGGCGCCGTGCAGCGCCGTCACCGTCCCCGCGTAGGGACTCGGCAACTCGACGGTCGCCTTGGCGGTCTCGATGTCCACCAGGGGCTGATTGAGCGTGACGACGTCGCCGACGGCGACCTTCCACGCGACGATCTCGGCTTCGACGAGACCCTCGCCCACGTCAGGCAGCAAGAAGATCGATTCGCTCACTGGTCGTATCCCATCACTCGGTCGATCGCGTCCATGACCCGGTCGACGCTTGGACGGTAGGCGTCCTCGATGCGCGACGGCGGGTACGGCACATGGTAGGCACTCACGCGCGTACCGGGCGCGCGCATCGAGGAGAAGCACCGCTCGCTCACCGCGGCGACGATCTCAGAGCCGACGGATGCGGCTGGCGGTGCCTCCTGGACGACGACGAGACGACCGGTCTTGTCCACCGAGGTGGCGATCGTGTCCAGGTCGAGTGGCGAAAGGCTGCGCACGTCGATCACCTCGAGTGACACACCCTCCTCGGCGGCCACGTCGGCCGCGCGCAGCGCGGTCTTGACCATGGAGCCGTAGGCCACGACCGTGACGTCGGTGCCGGGGCGACGCACGATGGCGTCGAACAGCCCGTACGGAGGGTTGTCGAGGTCGACCTCGCCCTTCTCCCAGTAGCGGCTCTTGGGTTCACAGAAGATGATCGGGTCGTCGTGCTCGACGGCCTGCTGGATCATCCAGTAGGCGTCGTTAGGCGTCGAGCAGACCACCACCCGCAGCCCCGCCGTGTGCACGAAGTAGGCCTCGGGACTCTCGGAGTGGTGCTCGATGGCGCCGATACCGCCCTGGAAGGGGAGCCGGATGACCAGCCCCATCGTGTAGACACCGTCCGAGCGCTTGTGGAGCTTGGCGACCTGGGAGACGATCTGGTCGAAGGCCGGGTAGACGAAGCCGTCGAACTGGATCTCCACCACGGTGCGATAGCCCCGGATGGCGAGGCCGACGGAGGTTCCCACGATCGCCGACTCGGCGAGCGGGGCGTCGATCACTCGATCCTCGCCGAAGTCCTTCTGCAGGCCGTCGGTGATCCGAAAGACCCCGCCCAGCTTGCCGATGTCCTCGCCCATCAAGAGGACCTTGCGGTCCTTCTCCATCGCTCGCCGCAGACCCTCGTTGAGGGCCTTGGCCATAGTCATGGATTGCTGCGCCATCAGTGACCCCCGCCGATACCCAGCTCGATCATCTCGCGCCGGCCGGCCTCGACGAGCGCGTGCGGCTCGGCGTAAACGTTGTCGAACATCGTCGTCGGATCCGGCGCGTCCATCGCGAGGACGTCCTCGCGCAGTTGCAGCGCTAACTGCTCGGCCTCGGCCGCGACCTCATCGAACGTCACCTTGTGCACGCCGAACTCGCGCGCGAGCAAGGCCTTTACCCGCTCGATTGGGTCACGGTGGCGCCATACCTCGACCTCGGCGTCCACGCGGTAGCGCGTCGGGTCGTCCGACGTGGTGTGCGCACCCATCCGGTAGGTGTAGGCCTCGATCAGCGTCGGGCCACCACCCGCGCGGGCGTTGTCGAGGGCGCGCTTGGCGACCTCGTACATCGCCAAGACGTCGTTGCCGTCGACGCGCACGCCGGGGAAGCCGAAGCCGTGGGCGCGGTGGTAGAGCGGGATCTTGGTCTGCAGCGACGTCGGCTCCGAGATCGCCCACTGGTTGTTCTGCAGCACGAACACCACCGGGGCGTTGAACGACGCGGCCCAGACG
>JAJZSM010000004.1 GCA_021849765.1 Actinomycetes bacterium
GGCGACCGAATTGGTGGCCGAGGCCCGCGAACGGGGTCTCGATGTCCGCGGGCTCATGACGATTGCCCCGCCCGATCGCGAGGGGGCGCGGCGGGCCTTTGAGGTCGTGCGCGAACTCGCTGATCAACTGGGTATTATCGAGCGATCTATGGGCATGAGTGACGATCTCGAGCTCGCGTGCGAGTACGGTTCGACGGAGGTACGCCTCGGTCGCGCGCTGTTCGGCTCGAGGGTGGCCGCGTGATGTGGTGGCCTAACATGGTTCTTGGTTGTGGCCGCAAGGGGAGCACATGAAAGACAAATTCCGAAAGGCGTTGGGGTTCCTCGGTCTCATCGAGGACGAGTACGGCGACTACGCGTCGAGCGTCCCCTCGCGACCCTTCACCGACGAGACCCCCTACGAGGAACCGGCCGACTGGCGACCAGGGCCATCGAGCTCAGGGCGGCCCTACGCGCCAGCTCCGCCGAGCCCGATGCCTCCGCGGACCCAGCAGGCCGCCCGTCGCCCGTCCTCGATCTCGGTGCTCGACAGCGCGGGCGAGCCCCCGCGGGTGCGGCCCATGCCGAGCCCGCGCCCGCGCCCGCCGGCGACGCTCGCCAACGAGTACGAGCCCGCCATCTTGTTTCCCCAGTCCTACAACGAGTCGCGCCGGATCACCGACCTGCTGCGTAGCTCGCGGGTCGTGGTGCTCAACGTGACCGGGCTCGAGCCGAGCGTGGCGCGGCGCCTCGTCGACTTCGCGTCGGGCACGGCCTACGCGCTGAGCGCCAAAATCGAGCCCCTGGACCCGGGCGTCTACCTGGTCTGCCCCCAAGGGTCCCACGTCAGTACCGACGCGAGGGCGTCGCTGCGGGCCTCGGGCTACCGGTCGTTTGACGCCCTATGAGGTTCGTCCACCTCCTGTTGTCGCTCTACATCTGGGTCTTCATCGCCGCGGCGCTGCTGAGCTGGTTCCCCGCCTCGAGTAGCGGCGGCGTCGCGACGGTTCGTCGGGCCCTGATGACGGTGACTGAGCCGGTGCTGCGTCCCCTGCGCCAGATCCTCCCACGGCCGCAGTTCGGTGGGGTGGGCATCGATTTCTCGGTGCTGGTCGCGATCATCGCCCTCGAGATCATCAACGCGGCCATCTAGCGTTCGCCGGGTCGTGTCGCGCCGTTTTAGGTGCGGACGAGCCACGTTCACGCGGTAATCGCAATGTATGGTTGCGGGTATGGATAGCACCGATAACGCCCGATCCGCCCTTGATTCCATCGACACCGTGGCCTTCAAGGTCGGCCTCAAGGGCTATAACGTCGACGAGGTCGACGAGTTCCTCGAGCGTCTGTCGGGCGAGGCGCGCCAGTTAAAGGACCAGCTGCAGCAGCAGCGCCAGCAATTGCGCCAGGCCGCCGAGCGCATCAACCAGCTCGAGGCCTCCCGGTCGAGTGCACCCCCCGTCGCGCCCGCACCCGCGCCCGCCCCCGCGCCAGCGCGGATTGCGCCAAGCGTCGTCGGCGCGGGCGCGGAACAGGTGACCTCGATGATCGCGATGGCTCAGCAGTTCATCGAGCACGCCCAGCGCGAAGCCGAGGAGAAGTCACGCGAACTCACCGTGGCCGCCCAGGAGCGGGCGCGTCAGATCGTGACCGAAGCGCGCAGCCGTGCCGAAGACGAGGTCAACCGGCTCAACGGCCTCAAGCAGCGCCTCAGCGAGGACGTGGAGACACTGACGCGGCAGCTCGACATCGAGCGCACTCGCCTCAGTGGCGCACTGAGCGAGTTCGCCCAATGGATCGAGTCCTCACTGCACATGGGTGGACGGACGTCGGCCCCGGCGCAGTCCGCCGCGCCGGCGCCCGCAGCGGCCCCGGCTCAGCCCGCTGGCGAAGTTGGCGCTACTGCCCAGCAGCCGGTAGTTCCCCAGGCGCTGCAGTTCGATACGCCCACCACGGACGATCGCGCGTAAGTCGGGTCACGACTGCTAGGGTCGGCCAGCACGAACGAACGGCCCTAAGGAGCACCCGATGACCGCCAGCCACGCCAGTCCCAAGAAGGCCGTCACCAAGGCCGCCAAGGCGACGACGGTGGCAAAGAAGTCGGCGGCTCCCTCGCGGGCTGCCGTGGCGAAGAAGACGACGTCCAAGGCGGCTCCGGCCAAGAAGGCTCCGGCCAAGGCGGCTCCGTCCAAGAAGGCAACGACAGCCAAGAAGGTGGCCGCACCAGGAAAGACCGTGGGCACGGCTAAGAAGGTGCCCAGCACCGTCAGCGCCGCCGCTAAGGCCAAGGCCGCCGCCGCGGCCAAGGCCCAGCGCGAGCGCGAGGCCAAGGCCGCCGCCGCCAAGAAGGCCGCCGCCGCTAAGGCCAAGGTCGCCGCCGCGGCCAAGGCCCAGCGCGAGCGCGAGGCTAAGGCCGTCGCCAAGGAGCGCGAGGCCAAGGCCAAGGCCGCTGCCAAGGAGCGCGAGGCCAAGGCCAAGGCCGCCGCCAAGGAACGCGAGGCCAAGGCCAAGGCCGCCGCTAAGGAACACGAGATCCAGCGCAAGGCGCGTGAACGGGCCGCGATCGAGGCGAAGAAGCAGCGTGAAGTCGAGGCGAAGAAGAAGGCAATCGAGGCCGAGCGGCTGCGCAAGCAGCGCGAGATCGAACGGCGCAACCTCGAAGAACTGAAGCGCCAGGAGCGCCGCGAACTTGAAGAGCGCAAGCGCCAAGAGGCCCTCGAGCGCAAGATGCACTCCAAGCCCTACGCCACCGACACCGCGTTCCTCGCCGAGCTGCGCGACCTGCTCCTCGAGGCCCAGACCGTGACCGCGATGCAGATCACCGTGCTCGAGAACGCCGTCAACGACCTCCTCGAGGGTCGCGAGCGCCCCGAGTACGACGAGGAAGACGGCTCGAGCGCGGGCTCGGACTACGACCGCGACCAGCTCAAGATGCAGCTCGACAACGAGCGCCTAAAGACTGAGTTGATCGACGTCGCCCTCGCGCGGGTCCAAGACGGCAGCTACGGCCGCTGTGACAGCTGTTTCGAGCCGATCGCGAAGGACCGGCTCCGGGCGCAGGTGCCGGTGTTCACCTGTGTGACGTGCCGCGCCAACGGCTGAGAATCGCACCGAACCGAACGGTCCTCGTCACGGCCCTCGTGGTGCTCGCGCTCGATGCGGCGAGCAAGGCCTGGGCTCGACGGGCGCTCGCGCGCCCGGTGCACGTGCTCGGCCCGCTCTGGCTGAAACTCCAGTACAACACCGGAATCTCGTTCTCGCTGAACCGAGCTGATCCAATCGTCACGACGGTCGTCACGGCACTGATCGCGCTCGTGCTCTTGCTGGCCTCGCTGCGCGCGCGCGACGGGGCCCCGGCAGTCGGCTTTGGCCTGCTGCTCGGTGGCGGCGTGGCCAACCTGGTCGATCGCCTGATGGCCACGCCCCACCAGGTGACCGACTTCATCGCGGTTGGCTCGTTCCCGGTCTTTAATGGGGCGGACGTCGCGGTCACGGCCGGTCTCGTGGTCTTGATCGTCGTGGTCCTGCGAGGCGATACGTTGATGACACGATGAGCGACGAATTCGAGGTGGGAGTCCTCGACGTGGTGGTGCCGGGCGGCCTCGATGGCGTCCGTTGTGACCGCGCGCTCGCGATGCTGACCGGTCGGCCCCGGGCGCTGATCGCGGCGGTGATCGCCGACGGCGCGGTCTCGGTGGATGGCGTGGCGCTGAAGAAGGCATCGACGCCCCTCGTCTCGGGTCAGCGGCTCGTGGCCGCGCTGCCCGACGTCGACAACGGCTGGGTCGCCCCCGACGAGGCCGTATCGGTGGACGTGCTCGCCGAGTCAGACGACTACATCGTCGTGAACAAGGCCCCGGGACAGGTTGTGCATCCGGGGGCCGGCCAGCTCACGGGAACGCTGGTCGCGGGACTGCTGGCGCGCTACCCCGAACTCGACGCGATGCGCGAAAGCGGGCTCTGTGACCCCTCGCGTCCGGGCATCGTGCACCGACTCGACAAGGGAACGTCGGGGCTACTCGTGGTCGCGCGCTCCGCTTTGGGCTTGGCGAGCTTGCGCGAGCAACTCGCCCAGCGCGAGATCGAGCGCATGTACCTCGGCCTGGTCGAGGGCCACGTGGCCGAGTCGCGTGGCGTGGTCGACGCACCGATCGGACGATCAACGAGGACGCCGACGCTGATGGCCGTGCGCACCGATGGTCGGTGGGCGAGGACCGCCTACGAGATCGTGTCGCGGCTGGAAACGCCGCGATCGACGATGTTGCGCTTGAAGTTGGAAACGGGCCGCACGCACCAAATCCGTGTCCATCTGGCCTCCATTGGCCACCCCGTGGTCAACGACAGCCGCTACGGCCATCGCCGCGAGCCCCGGCTAGCTCCCGAGCGGATCTTTCTGCACGCAACTCGGCTGGGCTTTGCCGACCCGTCCTCGGGCGAGTGGCGGACCTTTGAGACCGCGCTACCGGCGGACCTCGCCGCGCTCGTTGATCCGTCGGGCGCGCTCTGAGCCCTGCGGGTGCGTGAAAGCCCACGCTGTTCGGGTCCGTGACACTGAGGCGAGCGGACGCTCGCCGGGGATATCCCTAGGCCATCTCGTGGGCCGCGATGACCGCCTGATCCTTGCGCAGGATCGCCATGGCCTCTTCCTCGGCGCGGCGAACCCGCCGCACGCCGATGTCCATGACGTTGGCCGTCGCCTGGAGCGAGAGCGGCGACGAGCCGTTCAAGCCGAATCGGTGCGAGAGCACGTCACGCTGGATGTCCGTGAGCTGGTCGAGTGCCTCGAGCAGTTGCTCGTCGACCATTGTCTGCTCGATGTCACCGACCCAGTCGTGCTGGCTCGGGGCGACGAGGTCGCCCAAGGTCGTCGCGGAGTCCGAAGACGCCGGCTGGTCCAGGCTCGCGGTCACGCCCGCGAGGCCGCGCAGGTTGTCGCGCTCGGCCTTGGACATGCCCGTAGCCTCGGTGAGCTCGTCATCGGTGGGCTTGCGGGCGAACAGTGAGGTCAACTCGGCCGTCGTGGCCTCGAGGCGCTGCAGTTGCTCGCCGACCTCCAGGGGGATGCGAATCGTGCGGCCGTGCTGTTGAACCGCCCGCTGAAGGGCCTGACGGATCCACCAGGTCGCGTACGTCGAGAACTTGAAACCGCGCTCCCAGTCGAACTTCTCGACGGCGCGCAAGAGCCCGAACGTGCCCTCTTGGACCAGGTCGATCATCTCGACGCCGCGGTCCTGGTACCGGCGGGCCCAGTGCAGGACGAGGCGCAGGTTTGCCGCCACCATCTGCTTCTTTGCCTCTTCGTCGCCGGCGGTGACCCGCTTGGCGAGTTCGACTTGCTCGTCGTAGTTGGGCATCGGGTAGCGGTCGAGGTCGCGCATCAGGAGTCCGAGCATGTCGTTCGTGTTCACACTTGATCGCCGGTTCGTAATCATCGCCGCTCCTCGTCGTCTCCCCAACCCGTATGCGGGAGGCATATTTCTCCTACCGCCGCATAACTAATTTACCACAGCAGTAAACCCAACAAGGGGAAAGTTATTCCCGGACCTGCAAGGGGCGATCAGCGCGACGTGAGAAATTCGTAAGTTTCAGTGGCGCCGCCGCCGGCGCCGGCTTGCCGGCGCGTTGTGCCCGGGCGTGGCCAACGTGCCGCTGGTCAGGCCGAGTGCGTGCGGCGTAGGGGCTGGACGCCGCGCGCCTGGAGCACCATGTCGGCGAGGGTGTAGCTCGCCAGGTGCTCGCGCATGTGACTGCCGACGTCGGCCCACACCGCGAGCAGCACGCACTGACCCTCGTGGTCACAAGCGCCGTCCTGGTGGGGCTGGCCGAAGTCACCGGCGACGATCGGGCCGTCCACGGCGGCGACAACCTCGGCCAAGGTGATGGACTCGGCCGAGCGCGCGAGGACGTAGCCGCCGCCGACGCCGCGCTTGGATCGCACGAGCCCGACTCCCTTCAATGCCAAGAGAATCTGCTCGAGGTAGGGCTGGGGTAGCCCGGTACGCTGGGCGAGGTCGCGCACCGAGGTCGGACGCGACGGGTCGTCGTGCAACGCGAGGCTGAGAAGCGCTCGGCTCGCGTAGTCACCTCGCGTTGATACCCTCACGCCCTCAGTGTAGTGATGGGCCAGTTCGAGCGCGTGGTCCGTGTCCGGGTCAATCCCGGACACAACATCGAGGCTGGATGGGCTCGTCGAACGGGCGACGGAGCGTGAGGAGTCGCCGAGAACCGCGGCGCAGCGGGCCACGCCACCGTGCGCGCAGCTCGGCATGTGCGTGGACCCCGGCTGGCATCTGGCACACTGCAAGGGTGGAAGACGAACAAAAAGAAAACGTGACCGTCGATCCGGACTCGGTCCTCGCGCCCGGTCAGACCGAGGAAGAATCGGCCGAGGCGACTGATTTCATCAGCCAGCCGGCCAAGGTCATGCGTATCGGCGCAATGGTCAAGACCCTCCTCGACGAGGCGCGCAGTGCGCCCCTCGACGAGCCCGGACGGACGCGCCTGCGCGAGATCTACGAACTCTCGATCCACGAGCTCTCGGGCGCGCTGTCCTCGGACCTCGGCGACGAGCTGGCCCGCATGGCCCTGCCATTCACGGCCGACGTGCCCTCGGAATCCGAGCTGCGGATCGCCCAAGCACAGTTGGTAGGTTGGCTCGAGGGTCTGTTCCACGGTATTCAGGCCTCGCTCTTCGCCCAGCAGGCGGCTGCTGCGGCACAGTTGGAGAAGATGCGCGAGCGTTCCCTCAATCCCGGATCGCCCGAACCGCGAGCTGGAACATATCTCTGAGCGGGTGGCAACCACGCGGGGGCGAGTGGGATCGGAAAGGACGTTGAGCAGTCATGGTTGAGGGTTTCGTCCACCTGCACAACCACACCGAGTACTCGATGCTCGATGGGGCGGCGCGCGTTGACGACCTGATCCAAGCGGCGATGAGTGACGGCCAGCGCGCCGTGGGGATCACCGACCACGGCAATCTGTACGGCGTCATCGACTTCTACCAAACGGCCCGCAAGTACGGCGTGACGCCCGTGATCGGCCTCGAGGCCTACATGGCCGCGGAGTCGCGCTTCGACCGCCCGCCACGGCGCGGCAAGATCGATGACACCGGTGGGGACATCGAAGGGGGCCAGAAGCTCTATCACCACCTGACCCTGCTCGCGGTCTCCAACGACGGCTACGCCAACCTTCGCTCGCTCTCGTCCCTAGCCTTCCTGGAGGGCTACTACTACAAGCCGCGCCTCGACTGGGATCTTCTCGAGCGCTACGCCGGTGGCCTGGTGGCGACCTCGGGCTGCCTGGGCGGCGTCGTGCTCCAGGCGCTGCTCCAAGACGACTACGCGAGGGCGAAGGGCCTGGCCGGGCGGCTGCAGACGATCTTCGGACGCGAGAACTTCTAC
This sequence comes from Actinomycetes bacterium, assembly GCA_021849765.1. Next base: position 7,377 of record JAJZSM010000004.1, read on the forward strand.
ATCGAGCTCCAGGACCACGGGATGCCCGAGCAGGCGCGGACGAATCCACACCTGCTAACCATCGCCAAGGAGATCGGTGCCCCGCTGCTCGCGACCAACGACCTGCACTACGTGCGCCACGCCGACGCCGAGATGCACGACGCGCTGCTGTGCATCGGCACGGGCTCGCTCGTCGCGGACCCCAACCGCTTCCGCTTCTCGAGCGACCAGCACTACCTCAAGTCCGCCGCGGAGATGCGCTATCTCTTCCGCGACCACCCCGAGGCCTGCGACAATACCCTCGAGATCGCCGAGCGCGCCGACGTCACGATCGAGTTCGACAACGACGCGCTGCCCCAGTACCCCATCCCCGCGACGTTCAGTGGTGGCACGCACAAGGACGAGGCGAACCGGTACCTGCGCGAGCTGACCTTGCGCGGGGCTCAGGAGCGCTACGGCGAGCTGACCGACGAAGTGCGCCACCGGCTCGACTACGAGCTCGGTGTCATCGCGGACATGGGGTTCTCCGACTACTTCCTCGTGGTCTGGGACCTGATTCGCCACGCCCGTGAACAGGGGATTCGCGTCGGCCCCGGCCGCGGGTCGGCCGCTGGGTGTTGCGTGGCGTACTGCCTGCGGATCGTGGATCTCGACCCGATCCGCTACGGACTCATCTTCGAGCGCTTCCTCAATCCGGGTCGACGCCAGATGCCTGACATCGATATGGACTTCGACGAGCGCTACCGCGGCGACATGATCCGCTACGCGGCCGAGCGCTACGGCGCCGACCACGTGGCCCAAATCATCACCTTCTCCACCATCAAGGCCCGCGCGGCCGTGCGCGATGCCGCGCGCGTGCTCGGCTACCCGCCCCAGCTCGGAGACAAGATCGCCAAGGCCATGCCACCGCTCGTGATGGGCCAGGACCTGCCCCTCGAGGCCTGCTTCACCCCGACGCCGGGCTACGAGGGTCGCTACGCCGAGGCCGCCGACCTACGGGCGCTCTACGAGACCGACGGCGAGGTCCAGCACGTGGTGGACGTCGCCAAGGGATTCGTAGACAAGCGCCGCCAGGACGGCATCCACGCGGCCGCCGTCGTGATCACCAAGGACCCGGTGCTCGACTACGTGCCGATCCAGCGCAAGTCGAGCCCCAACGGCTCGTCCGAGGACGCGCCCATCGTCACCCAGTACGAGGCCACCGCGATCGAGAAGTTGGGCCTGTTGAAGATGGACTTCCTCGGATTGCGAAACCTCGCGATCATCGAGCGGGCCCTGGAGCACGTCAAGCGGCGCACCGGCGAGGACGTGGACATCGACCACGTGGCCCTCGACGACCCCAAGGTCTACGAGATGCTGCGCCGCGGGGACTCGATCGGGATCTTCCAGCTCGAGGGCGACAAGATGCGCCAGCTCATGCGACGCCTCGCACCGACGAGCTTCGACGACATCGCGGCGCTGGTCGCGCTCTACCGGCCCGGACCGCTCAGCGAGAACGTCCACAACGACTACGCCGACCGCAAGAACCATCGCCAAGAGGTGCGCTACGACCACCCCGACCTCGAGGCGAACCTGGGCGAGACCTACGGGCTGATGATCTACCAAGAGGACATCATGCGCGTCGCCACGCGCATCGCGGGCTTCTCGATGACCGAAGCGGACGACCTGCGAAAGGCCTGCTCGAAGAAGATCCGCGAGATGATCCAGGCCCAGCGCACCAAGTTCGTCGACGGCGCCGAGCGCATGGGCTACGGTCGCGAGCTCGGCGAGACGATCTTCAACAAGATCGAGCCCTTCGCCGACTACGCCTTCAACAAGAGCCACGCCTACGGCTACGCGCTGATCGCCTACCAGAACGCGTGGCTCAAGGCCAACTACCCGGTCGAGTACATGGCGGCGCTGCTCACGTCGTTCCGCGACGACAAGGACAAGGCGGCGATCTACCTCAACGAGGCGCGCCAGATGGGCATCACGGTTGGCGTGCCTGACGTCAACGAGTCCCTCGCCGACTACGCCCCAAGCCAGCGGGCCCCGATGACGATCCTGTTCGGGATGGCGGCGGTGCGCAACGTGGGCGAGGCGCTGGTCGAGAGGATCGTCAGCGAGCGCGAGGCCGGTGGCCCGTTCACGTCGGTCTATGACTTCGTGCGTCGGGTCGATCCGGCCGTGCTGAACCGCAGGACGATGGAGTCGCTGATCAAGGCCGGCACGTTCGACTCGCTCGGGGTCACGCGCATGGGGCTGTTGCTCGCGGCCGACGAATTGATCGAGACGACCCTCAGCCGTCGCAAGGACCTGTCGCTCGGTATCTCGACGCTGTTCGCCTCGCTGGGCGACCCGGCCGGCGGCGGCGACTGGGAGGGCACCGAGGTGCCAATCGGCGCGGTCGAGTTCGACCAGGCCGTCAAGCTCGACTTCGAGCGTGAGATGCTCGGCACCTACATCTCCGATCACCCGCTCTACGCCGTGGCCGACGTCCTCGCCGCCAAGACCGACGGCTCGATTGTGGCCGTTCGAGAGCGAGCCGAGGAGTTGGCGCGGATGAACCGGCCGGTGACCATCGGGGGGATCCTCGCCGAGGTGCAGATCCGCACGACCAAGTCCGGACACCAGTACGCGCGCGTGGTGCTCGAAGACCTTGGCGGCGCACTCGAGATCATCCTGTCGGCGAGGAAGTTCGAGGAGTGCAGCGGATTCCTCGCCAAGGACAACATCGTGCTCGTCAAGGGTCGCATCGACGTGCGCGACGAAGAGGTGCGCTTCAACGTGCTCGACCTGACCGCGCTGCCGCGTGGTCGCGACGACGGCGAACTACGGTTGGCCCTTCGAAGCGAGGACCTCACCTCGAAGTCGATCGCCTCGCTGCGCGAAATCCTGACGCGTTACCCCGGCAAGTCCCCGGTGATCGTCGAGACGGGGGAGTCGGGCAAGGCCTTCAAGCTCGGCCCCGAGTTCAACGTGAACATCGCCGGAGTCGTCGGCGATCTGCGCTCAGAATTCGGCCGGAACGTCATCAAGGCCTAGGCGTCGTGGGGGGTCACCAAAGACCCGTAGAATAGACAGTCATGGCGATGATTGTGACGACGAAGGACACGACGGCCCTTAGTGACGCCGAGTTGGTCGAGATGGCCGATCTCTGCGTCGACCGCGAACCGAACTTCGACATCGGCTTTCTGTCCAAGCAGCGCGAGGAGTGGGTGCTGGTCACCCACGTCCGCGAAGGCTCCAAGCTGCGGGGCTACTCCTTCTGCACGCTGGAGCGGATCGGCGGAACGCCCGCATTGCTGATCGGCCTACTCCTGGTCGACCGGAACGCGAAGGCGGATCAGACGCTGCGCGCGATCCTGCACGACCAGTTCCGACGCGCGCTGCTCGCCTTTCCCGACGAGGACGTCTTGCTCGGTGCGCGGCTGTCATCGCCCGACGGGTTCCGTGCGTTCGCGGGCCTCGAGGACATCGTGCCGCGCAAGGGCTACAAGCCCACGGGCGAGGACCGGGCGTGGGGCCGGCGGCTGGCGAAGCGATTCGGCGCCGAGAAGGCGATCGACGACCACACCTTCGTGATGACGGTTCCCTCCAGCCCGGTCGGCTGCCTCGACTACGTGGCCGCCAAGGGCGCTATCCCAGATGGCGCGGAAGAATTCTTCGCAGAACTCTGCCCCGAGGACGGTCAGCGGCTGATCGCCTTCGGCTGGGCCATGGCCGAGTCGCTGGCGTCGGGCAAACTGCCCCGCTAGACGACGGGGCGATTAGCCCCGCGGTAGCAGTCCCGTGCAGCTCTTGTAGCAGTGCCCGTCGACGGGCCGCGACAGCGTGGTCAGGACGTACGCGGGGCGAAAGCCCAGCGACGTCGCCAGGTCCTTGCCGGCGAGTGAGGAGCGGCGGGTCGCCTCCATCGTTCGGATCGCGTGGCTGTCCTCACAGACGAGCCAGACGTCATCACCGAACCACCCGAAGCGGACCCAGGTCGAGCCGTCATCGTGGCGCCGGAGCAACTGCGGCCCGCGATCCGCGGCGATCAGGGCCACACTCGGGCGCTCGCCGCGCAGCTCCCAGTACGGGGCGCTCGGTCCGCGGAAGCCAAACAGCGGTCCGTCGGCGGGCGTCGCCAACTCTTCGAGCCAGTGGCGAATGTGCCGGCCGCGGTACGAGCCCAGCCGGCGGGGCAGTTCGGCGATGGTCACCGCCTCGGGCTGGGCCAGGTCGTTTCGTTCGATGTCGCTGGCCAACTGCCCTTCGACCACGTCGAAGGTGACCAAGTCGGTCTCCACGCCCTGTGGCCAGGGGATACGCCAGCGAACGATGGTGTGCGAGGCGAGGTCCATCACCGTGGTGGTCTCGTTGGTGGATCCCAGGACGAGGCCGAACATCGTCGAATTCGGCGAGAGGTCCACGGTCGGGTGATGCACCATGCCCTCGACGAGCTGTTTGATCGCTCGGACGGCGGGATCGCGGGAGAAAATCGGCATCAGCGGATCGAGTGGAGCTGGTCGTCCAGTTCATCGACCGTGCGCACCGGCGTCTGGCAGACGTTGCGGCGACAGACGTAGGCCCAACCGGCTTCACGCCCCACCAACAGGGGCGAGGATCCACTTCCGGTGACGAGTACGGCGCTTCGCATGGACGTCAATCGTACGTGGTCGCTGAGGGGCCCGGGCGGTCCGGGAATGACCACCTCGACGCCGTCGAGGGCGTAGGCGGCGGCAGCGACGAGATCGGGAACGCTCGAGGGGTGTTGGAGCAGCACGTCACGTGCTAATTCGACGAGGAGTTGGGCGGCGCTGAGCAGATCCGAGCGCCCGGTGATCAGTCCGAGACGGGCGAGGGCGCGCACCGCAGTGGCATGGCCCGATGGCGTGGCGCCGTCGAAGAGGGACTTGGTGCGCACGAGGACGTCGGTGACGAGGTCGCTCGACTCGAAGATCCCACGGCCCGAGACCGGTTCATCACGCGTCGGCACTGGTCCGTCCCAGTGGTGGGTGAGCAGGTAGGCGGCGTCGGCGCTCGCCCGATCGAGCCATGCATCGTCGCCACTGAGCTCGTAGGCATCGAGTTCGGCGTCGATGAGCCACGCGAGGTCGCTCGCGGTCGCCCGCGCCGCGCCAGTGCCGATCCGGTACCACTGCTCGTCAACGACGTGCGTCGTGCGAAGCGACTCGAGCAGCGCTCGGCCCTCCTCGACGAGCGCCACGTCGAGGGTGGCGAATAGGGCGCGGACGAGCATCGCGTTCCACTCGAGCACCACCTTGTCGTCGCGCGACGGCTGGGGACGTCGACTGCGAGCCGCCCGCAGGGCGCGGTGGACGCCCACGAGGTCCGTGGGCGTGGTGAACGGCTCGTCGGGCGCTAGCGCGGGGACCGATCGCCCGTCGAGATTGCCCGAGGCGGTGATCTGCCAGCGCCGCAGCGCCGGCTCGAGGTGATCGTCGAGGTGTGCGTCGGCCAGGACCGAGGCGACCTCATCCGGTGTCCAGGTGATGTGTGATCCCTCGACGCCGGCGGCGTCGGCGTCGAGGGACGAGGCGAAGCCGGCGGGCGTGGCGAGCTCGTGGCGAACGAAGTCGAGCGTCTGCAGCGCCACCTCGCGCCACTCGCTGTTTCCCGTCTCGCGGCTCGCCCGCAGGTAGGACAACGCGAGCAGCGCCTGGTCGCTGAGCATCTTCTCGAAGTGGGGGACCCGCCAGTGGTCATCCACGCTGTAGCGCGCGAAGCCCCCGTTGACGTGGTCGTAGAGCCCTCCGTGGGCCATCGCACGAAGTGTCAGATCAGCGGCACGACGCGCTGGCTCGTCTCGCTCATCGAGGAGTGCGTCGACGTAGCTCGGCCGCGGGAACTTTGGTGCGCGCCCGAAGCCGCCGGCATCGTCCACGCGCGCGACCAGCTCGTCGCGCAAGCGACGGCGCACGGGGGCAAGGTCGACGGGTTCGTCCGAGGGGCCGAGGTGGTCGACGAAGGTGACCTCGCGTCGCACTGCGGCGTCGAGCTGTGCGGCTTGATTGACCACCATTGCACGCTCGGTGGTCCAGGCGTCGTGCACCGCCCGAAGGATCCGCGGGAGCCCCGCGACGCCGGGTCGGTCGGACGGAGGGTAGTAGGTGCCAGCGAGGAAGGGGCGACCGTCGGGAACCAGAAAGACCGTCATGGGCCAACCACCGTGTCCCGTGACGAGCTGGGTCGCCGCCATGTAGATGGCGTCGATGTCGGGTCGCTCCTCGCGGTCGACCTTGATCGCGACGAAATGCTCATTCAAGTACTGGGCGATGGCCGCGTCTTCGAAGGACTCGTGGGCCATGACGTGGCACCAGTGGCACGCCGCGTATCCGATGGACAAGAAGAGCGGTCGATCGAGGTCACGCGCGCGGTTGAGCGCCTCGACGCCCCAGGGCCACCAGTCGACGGGATTGGTGGCGTGCTGACGAAGATAGGCCGACGCTGACGAGGCCAATCGATTCATGGCGCGATGCTACGGGTCGCGGGCTACAGACTTGACCGGCGCGATTCCGCCAGCCACGGCCACGCGGCGCTGTGCACGACGTCGGATGCTCGTGGTGGCACGGCGCCTCGACTTCACCGGTGATTGACGCGACTTCGATGGCGGCAGCGACCGCGTCGTTTACGGCGCGAATGTCGTCGAGGGGCTGTCGACCCAGACCGCGGCCGACTCACCACGCCACGAAGGCGCCGAGAAGCGCATCACCGGCCAATCGTGTCGACGATTGGCCGGTCATCGACGTGGTGGATCGTGAGGCCCGTGGGAACGAGAACCTGGACGGAGCGCTGTCCATTGGTGACGATGAGCCAACGCACGCCGCGGGCGGCGACGTCGTGCACGGCGTCGAGGGGATCGGTGTCGGGCGCGATGAATCGGAGATTGCCGATGGTCGGCAGTTGGGGTCGACCACGACCAGCGTGTCGGGCCCGGCGGCCTCGACCAGTGCGCGCGGCGCCCGGCATCGGTGCGATGACGAGGCCGAGTGAGCCGACGTACAGCGCCCCCGGGGCTGGACGGTCGCGCTACGACGCGAGAGTGGTCGTCGCGTCCACGTCGAACGCCGCGGTGCCCGCCAAGGAGAACGAGTAGGTGACTCTGCGGTGATGCGCTTGGGCGAACGCGAGGCTGGTGGGGTTGGCCGTGGGCCGCTCGATGACAACCTCGACGCCGTCAGCGATGAGAGCGTCGCGCAACTCGTGACCGAATTGGTCGTCGGCGAGGCCACTGTAGAACTGGGGCGCGAGCCCCAGCCGAGCCATCGTGCGCGCGACGGTGAAGGGACAACGGCCCAAGACCGGGATGACGGCCCCACGTTCGTCGACCTCGAGATCGACGACATTCTCGCCGAGCTCCGCGGCCGATGCCGTCACGGCCGCGGTGCCCTCATGCGGTGCGACGGTCTGCTCACGGCCCCCGAAACGAAACGTGCGTCTCCGGCGCGACCGCGCTACACCGCTGGTTTGCGCCGAGCACAGCGAGAGGGCGAAGCCGCCGGTGGCTACCATCTCACCGGCGGGGCGATGCGAGTCAAGAGGAGTTATGGTGGACGAGCCGGTGCGGTGGGGCGTCATTGGGACCGGTCGAATCGCGCAAACCTTCGCGCGCGACCTGCAGTTGATCGAACAGGGCGTCATCGTCGCGGTCGGTTCGCGTTCGAGTGACTCGATGAATCAGTACGCGGACGCGTTCCAGGTCCCGGGTCGTCACGACTCCTACGAGGCGCTCGTCGCCGACCCGACGGTTGAGGCGGTCTACGTGGCGACACCTCATCCGATGCACGAGCAGAATGCGCTGCTCGCGTTGGCCCACGGCAAGCACGTCCTGGTCGAGAAGGCATTCACGATGAACGCCGAACAAGCGCGCCGGGTCGTGGCCGCCGCGCGCGAGCGGAATCTCTTCGCGATGGAGGCGATGTGGACCCGCTTCTTGCCTCACGTCGTTGCCATCAGGGAACTGCTCGCGAGCCAAGCCCTCGGAACCGTCGTGGCGGTGCACGCCGACCACGGCAAGTGGTTCGAGTCAGATCCGCGGTTCCGGCTGTTCGCCCCGGAACTGGGCGGCGGCGCGGTGCTCGACCTCGGCGTGTACCCCATCTCGTTTGCGTCGATGGTGCTGGGCACGCCGAGCAGCGTGCAGGCGACCGTCACCCCGAGCTTCACCGGCGTGGACGGACAGACGTCGATGGTGTTCGGTTACGAGTCGGGCGCTCAGGCGGTGCTGACGTGTACGTCGTTAGCGCGCAGCGCGACGCGCGCGAGCATCGTGGGCACCGACGCGAGGATCGACGTGGACGGTGGCTTCTACGGTCCGACAGGCTTCTCACTCACGAGCCGAACCGGGGAGACGACACGCTACGACTTCGCGACCCAGGGTCGGGGGCTGCACTACCAGGCGGCCGAGGTAGCGAGGTGCCTCCGGTCGGGTGAGATTGAGAGTCCGGCCATGCCGTTGGACGAGACGATTGCGATCATGGCAACGATGGACCGGGTCCTCGCCTTTCAGGCCAGCCAAGCGTAAATCTCCGCACTCGTAGAGCGAACTGACGCCTGGCGACGGGTCCGTGCGTTGCAGTCGTCGGGTCTTACCCGGCGCGGTAGGTGGTGGTACAAACGTAAGCCCAGGTGCTATCTTGCTTTTCGAACGCCGGTCACGGATTGTTCATACAGCATTAACAAACAACGACGTCGCGGGACGTCACAGAAGGGTTGGGGAGAATGAAGTTCAAAACAGCGAGGACCCTCGCGTCTGTAGCGTTGGTGGGGAGTTTTGTGACTGCCATGCTGCCGAGCGTGAGCTCCGCAAGCGCGAGGACAGTTTCAGACAAGACATTCAACACGAGCTTCTCGACGATGAAGTTTCTGAAGCAGATTGCTGCGAAGGGCAAGGGCTCGATCGCGGTCATCCTGCCAGACACCGTCACGTCGACGCGCTACACCGAATTTGACGCACCGTACCTGAAGAAGGCATTCCTGATGGCGGGCCTGAAGACGAATCAGTTCACCATTCAGAACGCCCAGGGCAGCGACACGACGCAGTACACCGACGCGCAGGCGGCCATCGCCCGTGGCGCCAAGGTACTCGTCCTGGACCCGCTGGACTCGACCACTGGTGCGGTGATTGAGGCCTACGCCAAGGCTCGCGGTGTCAAAGTGATCGACTACGACCGCTTGACGCTAGGCGGCGCCCGCAGCTACTACGTGAGCTTCAACAACGTGGCAGTGGGAACGTTGATCGGTAAGGGCATGCTGTCGTGCTTGACGGCCTGGAAGGTGAACAACCCGGTCGTCTACGTCATGAAGGGTGCACCGACTGACAACAACGCCACCTTGTTTGCCCAGGGCTACGACGCCGTCTTGAACGGCGCGGGCTACAACACCAAGAGTGGCTCGTCCAACACGGTGCTCGAGAACGTCGGAACGTGGACGCCTTCGGTCGCCTTGACGGACTTCCAGGGTGCCTACACCGCTAACCCGAAGATCAATGCGGTCGTCACGCCGAACGACGAGAACGCCGCACCGATCATCAGCTACCTGCAGAGCAAGGGCCTCAAGCCCCAGACGATCCCCTTCACGGGTCAGGACGCGACGCTGACTGGATTCCAGAACATCATCTCTGGCTACCAGTGCGGCACGGTCTACAAGCCGATCTGGCTCGAGGCTCAGGCCGCGGCCGCGTTGGCCATCTACCTGCGCGCGGGCATTCGTCCGCCGGCGGGTCTCGTGAACGGCGTGTCGACTGACTCGGTCGCCACCATCAACAGCCTGAAGAAGGTTCCTTCGGTCCTTCTGACCGCTGAGTGGGTGACGGCATCGAGCGTCGAGAAGACGGTCATCAAGGACAAGGTCATCAAGGCGTCAGACCTCTGCACGAGCGCGTCGCCCACCGTCGCCGGCGCATCGCAGCCGACGTACGCACAGGACTGCACGACGTACGGGATTAAGTAGTACCTGACGATGACGACGACCCCCGAATCGACGAGTCCCCAAACGCCCCCGAATGGGGTGTCGGTATCCGGCGATTCGGGGGTCGCGTCATCGACCCTGCTGAGTTTGCGCGGCATCACCAAGAGCTTCGGCGCCGTCCAGGCGCTGAAGCACGTCGACCTCGACATACCGGCCGGCCAGGTCACGGCGCTTATCGGTGACAACGGAGCCGGTAAGTCGACCCTGATCAAGGCCATCGCCGGTATTTACGCCCCGACGAGTGGCGAAATCTTCTGGGAGGGCCGCAAGGTCAACCTGCACACGCCGCGCGACGCCGAGAACTTGGGCATCGCAACCGTGTACCAAGACTTGGCACTGTGCGACAACCTCGACATCGTCCAAAACATGTACCTCGGACACGAGGAGAGCCGCCACCTCACCCTTGACGAGATCAAGATGGAGCTAAACACCAAGCGCGTGTTGAGCGAACTTTCGGTGTCGACGGTGCAATCCGTGCGCCAGTTGGTCGGATCCCTGTCCGGTGGCCAGCGCCAGGCGATCGCGGTGGCGCGTGCGGTAATGCACGAGTCGAAGCTGGTGATCATGGACGAGCCGACCGCGGCGCTCGGCGTGTCCCAGACCGCACAGGTGCTGGACTTGATCAAGCGCCTCGCGTCGCGAGGGATTGCCGTGCTCGTCATCTCGCACAACCTCGTCGACGTCTTCGAGGTCGCCGATCGGATTGCCGTGATGTATCTCGGCACCCTCGTCAGCAGCGGCCCCGCCAGTAACTACGACACGTCCAGCGCGGTCGAGATCATCACCACGGGCGGCTCACGGGCCGACGCGACGGCCTCGTTCAAATAAGTACTCGAACAAAGGAATCATCGGTGACTAACACTTCCGAGACCGCGGTCGCTCCGCGCGTTAGCGCCGGCGCGCTACGAGGCCAGCTCAAGCGGCTTCGCCAGGGCGACAAGGGGCTGCTGCCTATCCTGCTCGGACTCATCGTCTTGGTTATCTACTTCGAGATTCGCAACAGCGTCTTCCTGTCGTCGGGCAATCTCACCAATCTTTTCGTCCAGGCGACGATCTTCATCCTGCTCGCCATGGCCGAGATCTGGCTGCTCCTGCTCGGCGAGATCGACCTCTCCGTTGGCTTCGTGAGCGCCCTCGGCGCCACGACGGCGGTCATCTTGCTCGACAACCAGTTCCACTGGCCGTGGTTCGCGGCGCTCCCGCTCGCCATCCTGGTTACCACCGTCATTGGCACCATGCAGGGATTCATCATCATTCGATTGCGCTTGCCGTCGTTCATCGTGACCCTCGCCGGACTGCTCGGGTGGGAGGGTGTGCTCATCTTCTTCGTCGACCGCCAGGGAACCGGTGGCACCATCCCGGTCCAGGAAAAGGTCCTCTATGGCCTGGTGAACTCCAATCTCTCGCCGATGTGGACGTGGATCTTCGTTCTAGCCTGCCTCGCGGTGCTGATCTACCTGATCGTTCGTCGCGACCAGTCGCGCCGCGCGAGTGGGCTCGACGCGGTGCCGCAATTCGTCACCATCGCCAAGGCGGTGGCACTCCTCGTGGCCGGCATCGTGCTCGTGATGATCTTCAACAAGAACCGTGGCACGTTCACGGTTCTCGAGGGCATGCCCTACGCCATCCCCGTCGACATCGCGATGCTGGCCGCCGGCAGCTTCATTCTCACGCGCACCCGCGCTGGCCGTTACATCTACGCAATCGGCGGCAACGCCGAAGCAGCTCGTCGCGCTGGCGTCAACGTGAATCGATACCGACTCCTGGCCTTCGTCTTCACGGGTTTCACGGCTGGCGTGGCCGGACTCATCTACGCCTCGCGGCTCGGCGGCATCTCGGATAACGTCGATAGCAACCTCGTGCTGCTCGCCGTGGCGTCGGCGGTCATCGGAGGGACCAGTCTGTTTGGTGGTCGAGGCAAGATGATCCATGCGGTCATCGGCGGCTTGGTGATCGCGACCATCTACAACGGCATGGCGCTGATCAACATGAGCGCGGCAACCCAGTACATCGCGACGGCGCTCGTGCTGCTGGTCGCGGTCGCAATGGACGCCGTCGCCCGGCGCGGCTCGACGCCTTCGCGCTAGAGCCGTGTCACGCGAGGCCGGTCGGTTACAGGACCGCGTCGTCCTCGTCACGGGAGCCAGTCGAGGCATCGGACTCGCGATCGCACGGTCGTGTGCGGACGAGGGCGCCCGCGTGGTCTTGACGGCGAGGCACTTCGAGGAGCTCGAGGCCGCGGCGTCGACGTTCCCCGACCCGTCGCGCGTCGCGATCCGTTCGTCACACGCGGGGTCGCGTGAATCGGCGAAGGATCTCGCTTCGTGGGTGGTGACAACGTGCGGGTCCCTCGACGTGCTCGTGAACAACGCGGCGACGAACCCCTATTTCGGACCGCTCGTGGACATCGACGACGTTCGAATGACCAAGACCTTCGAGGTCAACCAAGCCGCGATCGTCACGCACGTGTCCGCCGCCTGGTACGCGTGGATGCGTGACCACGGTGGCGCCGTGCTCAACATCGCCTCCATCGGTGGACTGTCAGTCGAGCCGGGAATCGGCTGGTACAACGTGACCAAGGCCGCCGTCATCCATCTCACCAAGCAGTTCGCCTTCGAACTCGCTCCGCGGGTCCGCGTGAACGCGATCGCGCCGGGCCTGGTTCGAACGGCATTCGCGCGCGGCCTCTGGGAGGAGCGCGAGCATGCCGTCTCGAGCCAAATCCCCCTCGGGCGCATCGGCGAGCCCGAGGACGTGGCGTCCCTCGCGGTGAGCCTGGTCAGCGACGATTCGTCGTGGGTGACCGGTCAGACGTTCGTCGTGGACGGTGGCACGACGGTCTCGCCGTCGGGCGGTGTCAGCTGAGTCACTGCAGGTAGGGCAGGTCGCTTCGGCGGATCTTGCCGTTGCCGGTGCGTGGGATGGCGGCGACGTAGCGTATCTCCTTGGGCTTGGCCCATGGCCCGAACTGCTCGGCCGTCGAGTCGCGAATCTCGTCGTCGAGCCGCTCGCCGTCACTCACCACTAGGGCTACGACGCGTTGACCCCACTGGGGATCGTCGACACCGGTGACCGCGACGTCACGCACGTGATCGAGACGCGCGATGACGCCTTCGAGGTCCTCGGGCCAGACCTTCTCGCCGCCGGTGTTGATGACGTAATCGAGACGCCCGTGCACGGCGAGACGACCGTTGTCGAAGGTGCCGCCGTCGCCGGTCGGGAACCAGTCGTCGGCACCGTCGGGTCCGACGATCCTCGGGCGGTCCATCGTCCGATAGGAGCGAAAGAGGGTGGGCGAGCGCACGATGATCTCCTCACCGACCGTCGCCAGCTCCACGCCCGCCAGGGGCTGGGCGTCGTAGACGACGCCCGAGCCGGTTTCGGTCATACCCCACGTGGCGATGACGTTGGTCTGGGTGAGCGAGGGTTGACGGGCACCGCCCACCAGGACCACGTCGAACCGGCTGAGGTCGTATCGCGCCAGGTGTGCCCGAACCACCGAGACGTGCGTGGCGCCGCGTGCGACGGCCCCATCGAAGTCTGTCGGGTCGCCCCAGCTCAGTGAGGCCTCGTCGAGGATGGCTCGCAGGATGACCGCGAGGCCTCCGATGTGATTGGCGGGCAAGACGGGGAACCACACGGGGTCCGACCCGCGACGCAGCGTCGCCTGGGTCATGCGGGCGCTCGCTCGAAGCGCGGTCCACGTGATCTCGGCGGCCTTGGGCGTCCCGCTCGACCCCGACGTGAGCATGACGAGTCCGACCTCGTCGTCGACCGCGCGACCGTCAGCGAGTGACGTTCGCCCGTCGGGGCCCCACCGAACGGTCGCGCCAAGGGCCGCCAACTGTTCTCGGGCCTGTCGCGCACTCAGCCGCTGGTCGAGGACGCAGAACGCCCACCCCCTATCGACGCAGTCGCGCAGGGCGCGCTCAAGGTCCGGGCCGAGTTCGAAGTCCAACGCGATGAGATCGGCCACGTGATGATGTTAGGGGTGCCCGGGCGCGCTCGATGGTGGCGATCCGCGCCAGGGCTCGAACGGTAGTCTTCACGATCAGGGGTGAGTATGGCGTCACTGCGGTACGAAGCGCGCATCGCCGCGTCGGCTGACCGGGTCTGGCAGATCATCGAAGATCCCGCGTCGATACCGAACTGGTTCCCGGGCATCGTCAGCGCCAGCGTCGACGGCTCGACGCGGACAATCGAATTGAAAAGTGGCATTGTTATGCCCGAAGAGATCCTCGAAGTCGATGCCTTGCAACGTCGATTCGCCTATCGGATCGTGGCGCCCCAGTACCGGTGGCACCTGGGCACGATCGACGTCATCGAACTCGCCGAGCTCGACACGCTCTGCGTCTATTCGACCAGCGCCGAGCCCTCGACGCTGGCCCTCTTGATCGGGGGCGCCACCGCCGAGGCGCTCGAGTCGATCAAGCGGATCGCCGAAGGCACGTGATGCCGAGGCGGATCCTCTTCATCACGACCGACCAGCAGCGCTACGACACGGTCGGTGCCAACGGAGGGCAGGTCGCGCGCACGCCGACCCTGGACCGTTTGGCTGCCGAGGGCATCCGCTACGAGCGGTGCCAGCCGACCTCGGTCGTGTGCATGCCGTCGCGCGCGTCGATGCTGACGGGCCAGTATCCGAGCACCCACGGGACGTGGATGAATGGAGTGCCGCTGGCCGTAGACGCGCCATCCATCGCCGAACACCTCCACGACGCTGGCTACGCGACGGCGTTGATCGGCAAGGCGCACTTCGAGCCTTTCTTGGATCCCTTCGGTCGCTTCGTCGAGAACGCGCTCGCGCACCTCGGGATCCCGACCGCCGACTCACCGTGGTTCGGTGGTCGACGCGGGGTCCACCGGGGATTCGACCACCTCGAGCTCGCGACCCACGGCGTGCTCGGTCCGCTGCACTACGCGACGTGGCTACGACAGAACCATCCCGAGGCGGTTGCC
>JAJZSM010000174.1 GCA_021849765.1 Actinomycetes bacterium
GTCCCAGCCCCAGGGGTAGAGGAACTCCACGTCGGTCGTGCCGCGCGAGTAGTGCGAGAGGTCTTCCTTGGCGTGTTCGTGCAGGCGGAGCCGGTTCGCCGGGATTCCGAGGTTCGTGTACCACTCGTAGCGCGTCGAGATCCAGTAGCGGTACCAGCCGTCGGCGTCCGCGGGCGGGACGAAGTACTCCATCTCCATCTGCTCGAACTCACGGGTCCGAAAGACGAAGTTCTGTGGGGTGATCTCGTTGCGGAAGGATTTACCGACCTGGGCGATGCCGAACGGGGGCTTACGTCGCGTCGTCGTGAGCACGTTCATGAAGTTGGTGAACATGCCCTGAGCCGTCTCGGGGCGAAGGTACGCCGTCGCCCCTTCGCCCTCGACGGGCCCGGCCTGGGTCTTGAACATGAGGTTGAAGGCGCGCGCCTCGGTGAACTCGGTGCCACCGCAGTTCGGGCACACGCCGTCGATCTTGTCCTCGCGCCACCGCTCCTTGCACCGGCGGCAGTCGACCAGGGGATCGGTGAACGTCTCAAGGTGGCCCGACGCCGCCCAGACCGCGGGCGGACCGAGGATCGCCGCGTCAATGCCAACGATGTCGTCTCGCAGCTGGACCATCGAGCGCCACCAAGCCTGCTTCACGTTGCGCAACATGTTGACCCCGAGCGGGCCGTAGTCGTAGGTCGAACGGAAGCCACCGTAGATCTCCGCGGACGGGAAGATGAACCCCCGCCGCTTGGCGAGGTTGATCACCTTGTCCAACAGGTCGGGGTCCAGCGCCGGCGTGGTCATCCGACCAGGCTACCGGACTAACGAGCGCCGTTCAGACGAACGATCACCTGGTTGGCGAGCAACCGACCGGCCGGGGCCAGGGTCACCGTACCATCGCGCACGATCACCAGGTGAGCGATCTCGTCGAGGGAATCGAAGGCCTCGAGTGGCACACCGCTCGTCGTGCGCAGGGCCAACGACTCACGTTCGAAACGCCGAGTTGCCTCGTCGAGGTGCTCCTCGCCGCCGAGGGGGCGCCGACCGTCACGGAGCATGGCGATATACCGGTCGGGGGTGCGCACGTTCCACCACCGGTGGCCGTCTCGGTGCGAGTGCGCAGCCGACCCAACGCCGAGGTAGTCGCCCTGGTCCCAGTAGAGATGGTTGTGACGGCACTCGTGACCCGGACGGGCCCAGTTCGAGATCTCCTCCCACCGGTAGCCCGCCGCCTCGAGTGTCGCTCCGACCAGGTCGTACGCGTCAGCCGTCGCGTCCTCATCGGGGTGGCGCGCGGGATCGCGCCCGAGGGGGGTCGACGGCTCAGCGGTGAGCGCGTAGCAGCTGATGTGCGGCGGTGGCGTCTCGAGGCCCAACAGGTCCTCGAGGGTCGCGGCCACGTCGTCGAGGGTCTCGGCTCGTGAGCCGATGATGAGGTCCATGTTCCACGTGACAAAGCCCGCGTCGGTCACTGCCCGCGCAACCGCCTCGTGGGCCATCACGCCGTGGCGACGACCGAGGTCGGCGAGTACCGCGGGACGCGTCGACTGGATCCCGAAGGACATCCGGTTGACGCCACCGGCCCGGTAGGCGCGAAGGCGCTCGAGCGTGGCGTCCTCGGGGTTGCACTCCACTGTCACCTCGGCGTCAGACACCCGCGGAATCGCGTCCAGGATCGAGAGGAGCTGCTCGGCCGACAGCCGCGACGGCGTTCCGCCCCCGAAGAACACCGAGGTCGCCGCTGGGGTGGTGTCGGCGTAACTGGCGAGTTCGGCCCGCACGGCGTCGACGTAGTCGTCCATGAGGTGATCGCGGTCCGCGTAGGTGGCAAAGGCGCAGTAGTCACAGCGGTGCGCGCAGAACGGCACGTGGACGTAGACCCCGAACTCGCTCACGACGCCACCGTCGCGCGGATCTCGGCGAATCGTGCCAACGCCTCGCGACGTTCGACAGCGGCGTCGACCATGGGGGCCCGGTACCCGCTCGCGATGAGCCTCTCGACGTCGGCGCGCGCCAGGTCCAATTCGGCGACGGTGGCCAGCTCGGGCACGTAGCGACGCACGTAGTGGCCCAGTGGGTCGAACCGCTCGGCCTGTCGGGTGGGGCTGAATATACGGTGGAAGGGCGCGGCGTCGGTCCCCGAACCCGCCGTCCACTGCCACCCGTGCTGGTTCGACGCCACGTCCCCGTCGACCAGTCGCCACAGGAACCACGACGCGCCCCACCGCCAGTCGACGTGTAGGTGCTTAACCAGAAACGACGCGGTGACCATCCGCACTCGATTGTGCATCCACCCCTCGGCCAGCAGCTGACGCATCCCCGCGTCGACGAGTGGGAAGCCGGTCTCGCCGCGCGCCCACGCGCCAAAGCGTGTGACGGCCGCCTGGTCGCGGTCGACGCGCAAGGCGTCGAACCGTGGTTGCAGCGACCCCCACGCGGAGTCGGGCCGGTGGCTGAGCACGTCGGCGTAGAACTCCCGCCAGCCGATCTCGGCGCGAAACGTGCCACGGCCGCGCGACGGTCCATCGAGCGCGGCGAGGATCGTTCGTGGGTGCAGGGCACCCACGTGGAGAAAGGGGCTCAACCGGCTCGTCGCGTCAAGGTCTGGTCGGTCACGCTGGTCCTCGTAGGCGTCCACGTTCGCCGCGAATCGCTCGAGCACCGCGTGGCCCGCCCGCTCGCCGGCTGGCGGACGGTCGGGTGCGGGCGTGTCGGGCAGGTCGACGAAGTAGTGCGGACGCCGACGTGCCGCGAGTTCGACGACCGTGGTTGGCGTGACGCCCGTGACCGACTCCCACTCGACCTCGGGCGCCGCGACCGGGACCGCCCCGAGATGGGTCTCCCAGACGCGTCGAAATGCGCTATAGACGCGGTAGGGCGCACCCGAAGCCTGGCGGATCGTGCCCGGTTCGACGACGTAGGGCGAGTCGATCGTGATCAACGCCGTTTCCTCCCCGGCCAGGGCCGCCGCGACCGCGCGGTCGCGGCGACGGGCTCGCGGCGTCGAATCCCCACTCGCAAAGACGTGCTTCGCACCGAGCTCGCGAGCGACCTCCGGAACGACCGTTGTCGGGTCACCGACCCTGATGACCAGGGCGCCGCCCATCGACTCGTCCAACGCGGTCAGGCTGGCCGCGACGTAGGCCGCACGGGTCGCGCCGACCGGCGCGACGAGTTCAGGGTCCACGACGAAGAGCGCGACGACGGTGCCCGCGCGGGCGGCCGCGACCAGTGCGAGGTTGTCCGCCAGACGCAGATCGCGGCGGAACCAGAAGATGACGGGGTTAGACACGAGCTCCTCGATGGACGAGGGCACCTTACAGCGTGAATGGCGTCGCTCACGCACGTCGCAATCCGCGCCAACGGCGCTGGTCAGCGTCGGGACGATCGAGGGTCAACGTCCGAGGTCACGTGGTGGCGCGACGTGGGTCGCGCGCAACCGCCGGCCAAAGTGCAGCTCGACGGCCTCGTGGGTGAGCGATGCGACCTCGCCCGCCCCCGTGGGTTCCTCCGCTCGAAGCACGGCCGCGAGATCGCCACCGGTGATCCGGCGCAGCAGTTCGAGCGCGTCGGGTGAGAGTGGGCGGCCCGAACGGCACTGCGGACAGAGGGCTCCGCCGATCGCGGCGTCAAAGGCCACCAACGGTTCGCTTCGCCCGCAGTTCACGCAGGCGTCGAGAACCGGCGCGGAGCCGTCGTAGGCGAGCAGTCGCAGGAAGAACGACGCCGGTACGAGGCCGGGGCGAAAGTTCGGGTCATCGAGGGTCACGAGGACCCGGCGCAGCAGTTCGAAGATGCCCTCGTCAGCCACGTCTTCGGCAGGGATCGCGTTGGCGACTTCGACAACGGCGTAGCCCGCCGCGATGCGGTCGTAGTCAGCGCGCAACGTCGCGTAGCGTTCGCGGTGCACCACGTGACGCACGATGTAGCGCTCGCCGCGACCCTGTATGAGGTCGACGCCCACGTGCGCGAGGGTCTCGAGTGATCCGCCGAGTCGGCTCGACGTCTTACGCGCGCCTTTGGCGAGGACGCGCAACTTGCCGTGCTCACGCGTCCACAGCACCGCCACCCGATCGGCCTCGCCCGACGTGTAGGTGCGCAGCACGATCGCGTCGTCGGCGAACTCGATCATCCCTGGTCCTGGTCCTGGTCCTCGTCGCTCGGGAACTTCGGTCGATGGGGCGAGATACCGACGAACCGGTTGAGCGCGAGCCCCGCCCAGATCAACACGACGAGCACCAGCGGCACCACCAACGGCGCGACGAGGTTGGTCACGCCGTTAGCCGCGAGGACCCACAAGAAGACATAGAACGCCACGCCGGCCA
>JAJZSM010000175.1 GCA_021849765.1 Actinomycetes bacterium
GACACCCGTGGCGCTCTCCTCCCAGGACTGGGCGGCGAAGACCGCCTCGCGCAAGGCGAAGGCGCCGAGCTCGACGATCAGCTCGCTCGACTCGGCGAGCGCCAGGAACTCTACCGGCGGGATAAACCCGCATTCGGGGTGCAGCCAGCGCATCAGCGCCTCGAATCCCACCACCTCGGTCGAGGTCGTGTCCACGATTGGCTGAAAGTGCATGGAGAGCTCGCCGGAGACCAACGCCTCGCGCAGCTCGTTGAGATGACTCATGCGCGCGAGAGCGCGCTGGTGTAACGCCGATGAGAAGAGGACGTGACGACCCTTGCCGTGGCGTTTGGCCTCGTAGAGGGCGACGTCGGCCTCCTCGACGACCTGGTCGCGGTCGGGCGACTCGTCGTCCCAGACGACGACGCCGATGGACGCGTGCTGCTCGATCAGGGCTCCGGCGATGGTGAAGGGCTCGTTGAGGGCGGCGAGCAGTCGGGCGGCCATCATCTCGGCCTCGCCGGGGTTGTGCAGACCCTCGGCCAGGTAGAGAAACTCGTCGCCGCCGAAGCGGCATAGGGTGTCCGCAGAGCGCGACACGCCCTGGAGTCGCTGGGCCACCTCGATGAGGAGCTGGTCGCCCACGAGGTGGCCGTGGGTGTCGTTCACCCCTTTGAAGTCATCCAGGTCGAGGATCATCACGGCGCCCAACCCCCCCTGGCGTGCGATGCGCGTGCGCACCTGGCTCAGGCGGTCTTCGATCAGCGCCCGGTTCGCCAAGCCGGTCAGGGGATCGTGCAGCGCCTGGTGGGAGAGCTGGCTCGTCAGGGCGCGCTCTTCGGTGATGTCGCGCTCGCTGATCACGTAGTAGAGGATGTTGCCGGCCTCGTCGCGCGCGGGCGAGCGCGAGACCTCCACCATGATCACGCGCCCGTCCTTGTGCAGGTAGCGCTTGACGTAGCGCATCTTGTCGACGCGCCCCTCGAGCATCTGGCGGTGCGAGTCCTCCGTGATGCCGACGTCCTCGGGGTAGGTAAAGAGCCGCGAGTCGCCGCCGATCAGCTCCTCGCGGCTGAATCCCACCATCTCACAGAAAGCGTCGTTCGCGGCCACGATGTTGTCGTCGAGGTCGGTGAAGATGATCGGCGACATCGAGTTCTCGAAGGCCAGCCGAAAGCGCTGCTCCATCTCGCGGTGCGCCACCTGGGCGTCTCGCTCGCGGCTGACGTCACGCACCGTGGCGATCCCCCAGGTTTCATCGGCCACGACGAGTGGCGACACCGCGATGTCCACGGCGAGGCTCTCACCCGCGGCGTTCAGCAGCCGCAAATCGTAGTCGCGGCCCAGCGGACGAGAAAAAGGTTGCGCAAAGAATCCCGCGAGGTGCCGATCGTGACGATCGTGGCGATCGCCGTCGAGCAGGAGCGACATGTGATGACCGATGAGCTCGGCCTCGTCACGTCCCGCGAGGCGCGCCAGGTGCTGGTTGATTCCGCGAATGACCCCATCGCAGTCCACGACAATCACGCCGTCTGGGACCGACTCGGCGAAGGCTCGCCAGCCGGGATAACTCTGATCGAGTAGATCCACGTCCTCACCCTCACGTTGAATAGGCCAAGTCTATTTCATTGAGGCCACTGAAGTGGACATGCGCAACATTGTGCGACGACGAACCTGGCGCACCGTAGCGACGTCGCGCACTGCGGCTGACGTCGACAGAGCGAGAGCTAGTCGCGAGAGAGCGTGACGCGATTGAGCGCGTCGAGGGTCGCGCGCGCGGCCGCGAGCACGTCGTCGTCAGCTTGGGCGACGCCGAAGCGGTCGGTGCCGTCCTCGAGTGAACGTAGCGTGACGATGACCGGCCAGTTGCGCAGCGCCGTCACGTTCGTCACCGCGAGCAACGTGAAGGGGATCTCGAAGCCCAGCTCGCGCAATGCGGCGAGCGTCGCCTCGGCACCGCCGATCAGCGGTCCGCTGCCCGTCGCTCCCACCGCGCTGCGACCACGGTATTCCAACTCAACCTCGCACCCGCCGTTAGAGGCATCGAACTCGGCGCGAGTGAGAACAACGCGCGACCCGCCACTGACGGGCTTCACCTCGCGGTTGGCGTCCTCGACGATGATGTGCGCGCTGGGAAAGTAGAGGTTGGCGATCTGGCGGGCCACGTTCTCCGTCTCGCTGACGCTCGGTCCATAGACGAGGAGTGTCACCACGCTCACGTCGTCGCCGCTGCGCTCCATCGCGACGTTCAAGACGCCCGGCAGGCTGCGCAGCTCGAGCTCGAAGTCCTCTTCGGTCGTCGACATCATGAGAGGCGAATGCCCTTTCGTTCGTAGAGGCGAGCGTCAGCGATGCGCACGAGCTCAGCCGGATCAGTCGAATCGCGCGGCGAGGTCGCGGTGCCGATGGTGAACTCCACCAGGTCACCGGTCGTCTTCAGATGCGTGCGCAGGCGATCGACGAAACCGACGGCCTCGGGGCCCTCGGCATTGGAGAGGATGACCGCGAACTCGTCGCCCCCTAGACGTGCCGCGATGTCGCCGTGGCGCACGGCGTGGCGCAGCGCGAAGCCGAACTGGCGCAAGACGTAGTCGCCAAAAGCGTGCCCGGCGCGGTCGTTAAAGGACTTGAAGTCGTTCAGGTCGATGACCACGAGAGAGAACGCCCAGCCGTAGCGGGCGCTTCGCGCGGCCGCGGTCTGCAAGGCACTGTCAAAGCTGCGTCGGTTGCAGACGTTGGTCAGCGGGTCGTGCTCAGAGCTGAAACGCGCCACGTGCAGCGAGAGCGCCAGCTGACAGGCCGTGCGCAGCGCGTCGCGCTCAGCGGCCGGTACCACGTCGGGCTCGCAGTAGAGGCCGGGGACGCTGTCCAAGTCACTGACCAGTGACGTGGAGACGCTGAGCTGTCCGAGACGGAACAACTGGGTGCCGATGTACTCGTGGTTCACGACGACCACCGCGTCAGAGAGACCGTGGCGCTCTGCGACTTGCTCGAGCAGCGTATAGATGAAGCCCACACCTAGCTCGTTCGTCTCGAGCTCGGCGATCATGGCCTGGAACAGCCAGGGTTCGTAGCCCCGCTCGCTCTCGTCGCGCAGGGCGCTGACCGCGCTCACGAGGCGTCGGCGTACTGGCGCGTCACGTCACCCGTGCGCAGCACGGCCTCGGACGCCGAACCCGCCTCCAAGAGCCCGGCGAGGTCGCGCGGTGCCACGGGAACGGAGATGAGATAGCCCTGGCCACGGTGACAGCCCAACTCCAGCAACTTGTCGACAACCATGGAGGACTCGATCCCTTCGGCGATGATCTCCAGATTAAGGGCATCACCGAGGCGGATGATGGATTCAACGATCGCGGCGTCGTAGGGGTCGGAATTGATCCCACGCACGAAGCTCATGTCGAGCTTCAAGAGGTCGACCGGCAGGTGCTTGAGCTCGGTCATCGAGCCAAATCCCGTGCCAAAGTCGTCGAGAGCGATCTCTACACCCAGCTCCTGGAACCCGCGCAAGACCTCGGCGGCCTTTACCGGGTCGTCCATGACCGTGTACTCGGTGATCTCCACGCAGAGCCGCTCACCGGGCACGTTGTTCTTGCGCAACGTCTCGGCCACGAAGTCCACCAGGTCGTCCATCTTGAAGTCCGCCGGCGACATGTTCACCCGCACCATGAAGTCAAGCTTCGGGTAGTCACGGCGCCACTGGCTGAGCTGGCGACAGGCTTCGGCGAAGACCCAGCGGCCGATCATGGTCACCAACCCCGTCTCCTCGGCGACCTTGATGAACTGACCCGCCGAGAGCAGGCCGCGAGTGGGGTGCTGCCAGCGCACCAGGGATTCGACGGCCAGCAGCTTGCCGGTGCGCAGGTCGACCTCGGGCTGGAAGTGCAGGCGCAGCCCGTCGCTCTCGACGGCCTCGCGCAGGAGAAGTTCGGTGTGCGAGCGCTCGTCGACCGAGTCCGAGAGCTCCTCGTCGAAGATCACGGCCTGGTTGCGCCCGCGGGCCTTGGCCGCGTACATGGCGACGTCGGCGCGACCCAGCAGGTCGAGTCCGTTCTTGGAGCCTCGCGGTGCCAGGGCGATGCCGATGGAAGCGGTGTGGTTCATCCGCTGGTCGCCGATCTCGACCGGCTCGGCGATGACGTCAAGCATTCGATAGGCGCTGGCGAGCACTTCCATCTCGCTCTTGGCCTTGTCCACCAAGAAGACGAACTCGTCACCGCCCAGCCGGGCGACGAAGTCGTTGGCGCGAACGCTGGTGCGCAGGCGATCGGCCATAGATCGGA
>JAJZSM010000176.1 GCA_021849765.1 Actinomycetes bacterium
CTACTTACTCCCGGTGGCGGCCCCGTGGTTCGCGCTGACTCGCGGCTTCCAGGGAGCAGCCGCGGGCGCCATCGAAGTCGCGTCACTCTCGGCGGTGTCGGCTCTGTTCGCCGAGTCCGAACGGGGCCGCGCCGTCTCACGGATCATGGCCGCGCAACTGCTCGGGATCGCGATTGGACCCGTGGTCGGCGTTGTCGCGTCGGTACGGACCCTCGGGTGGGCCTTCTTCGTCACCGGGGTCGTCAGCCTGCTCGCCGCATTGCAGACGAGCCGCATCTCACTGGGCGACATCGTCGACTCGACCCTGCCGCTGCCGAGGCTCCAGTGGACACCCCAGGTGCTGGGCGCACTGACCGCGGCGAGTGCGACGGGCATCGCGATCGGCGTCTACGAAGCGTGCTGGAGCCTCTTGATGCACGCCCACCACGCGTCGACGCTCCAGATCCGCTTGAGTTGGACGCTCTTCAGCATCCCCTGGGTCGCGCTGAGCCGGGCCGGGGGCTGGCTCGCCGATCACGCGAACCGACGCGTGATTTCCTTCCTCGGGCTGCTCAACGTCGCGTTCTTCCTCTCGCTCTATCCTCACATCCACAACAACGTCGCGCTCCTGCTGCTCGGCTCACTCGAGTCCATCGGCACGTCGCTGTCGATGCCGTCGATCTCGTCGCTCCTCACCCAGGGCGCCGAGTCACGCGAACTCGGGCGACGTCAGGGTCTCTACGCGACGGCCAACACCGCCTCCCTCGCGATTGCCGCGAGCGTGTCGGGCTACCTCTTCACTTTGAACGAAGCGCTGCCCTTCACGGTGATGGCCCTCGTGTCAGCGCTACTCACGCTGACGACGCTCGTGTGGTGGCGAGACGTTCGCGGCCACGTGCGCGCCGCAACAGCGAACTAGCGTCACTTGATCCAGATCTGGTCCCATCGCGCAGAACCGAGGTCGGGGTTCAAGCAGCGCGTCGTTCCGTCGCCCGCAGTGGCGTAGGCCCAGTTCTCGATGTTGTCGCGCGCCGCCCATCCCGTGACGATGAAGGTGAGGAACAGGTACGGGATGTCCTTGGCGAACCGCTGGTTCACGGAGGACCACAGCGAGCGCAACTGGCCCGAATTGGCCGGGGACGCGAGCGCGTTCAGCATGGCGCCCTCGATCATGGGGTCGCCCAGGTGGGCGAAGTTGACCGCACCGGCGATGAACGTGTTCGCTGGCAGCGCGGTCAGTCCGAGTCCCCCCTGGGCCGGCGACGTCGTCGCGGGCTGGGAAACGAACCAGACGTAGTTGAGCGCCGGGTCGACCCCGCCGAACTGGATCCAGTCCGCGCAGTCGAACTGCCCGACGATGACGTTCTGGATCAGCGTCGACTGGGTGAGCGGTCGGGGCGTGACCGTGATGCCGACCGCCTGGAGCTGCTGGGACAGGAACGCGAAGCCCTTCTCGGACGACGCGCTCCCGGCGATGTAGTCGAGGACGAAGCCCACAGTCGAGACGTTGTGCTTGCTCTTGTACGCCTCGACCAGCGACTTGGCCCGCTTCGGGTCAAAGGACGGGTAGTGCGGGTTGCGGTAGTAGGGCGACGAGGACTTGTAGATACCGTCCGAGACCGGCTGGACGCCACCCGCGACGACCTTGTGGAAGGTCTTGCGGTTGATCGCCATGGCGCAGGCCTGACGGATCGAGACGTCGTTCAAGACCGGCTTCAACCTCGTGTTCCAGGTGAGCGTGGACGGATCGACCGCGCCCATCGTCCCTTCGTAGTCGGCGAGCTGGACCTGTGTGGGCACGGCCTGGCCCTTTTCGATGTACGACAGCGCCCCGGGCACGCCGGACGTGGCGAACTCACCGGCCCACGCGAAGTACTGGTTCATCGTGCCCGTCGTGTTGACGATCAGGCAGAGCGAGTCGGGATTCGTCGGGTCGTGGAGGTCGGTGCGGTACGTGATGCCCTTCATCGTCTCGAGGTTCGCCACGCTCGCCCCGTCCTGGGTCAGGATCATGTCCACCTGGCCCGACTGCAGGGCGAGGTTGCGGGTCGGGTCGTCGGGGATCGTGCGGAACGTGACCCCGTCGAGGTAGGGCAACCGGCGATGGTGGGCGTCCTTGCGCCAGTAGCGCGGGTTGCGCACGAACTTCGACTCGTAGTTGATCTGCCACGACTCCACCTTGAAGGGACCGGTGCCGATGGGATTACCCGTGTAACTCGGCGAGAATGTGCTCGGGTGAGCCATGTACGCGGTCTGCTGCTCACAGAGCGCGCCGTAGGGGAAGGTCGAGTAGGCGATGACCAAGTTGAACTTGACGACGTATTCGTTCACCTTGGTGACCGAGGCGATGATGGGACGGATCGCGAGCCCGACCGTCGGGTCGGCGGCCGCGGCGTTGAAGTTGGCCACGACGATGTCCGCATTGAACGGGTCGCCGTTGGAGAATGACACGCCCCGGCGTAGCACCACGGTCCAGGTCTTGTAGCCGTTGCTCGGCGTCGCCGAGAGTGCGAGCATGGGCAGCCACGTCCGGCCGTTCGCCGACGAGACGAAGAGCGCGTCGTAGAGCGCGTTGGCCACGCAGAACCCCGAGGAGTCCATCTTGCCCTGCGCGCCATTGAAGATGTGGTAGTTCGGCACGTCCGAGACCAGACCCACCCGTAGGGTCCCGCCGAGCTTGGGCTTGCCGAGATTGATCCCCGGCGCCGCTCCGGCCGCGGTGGCGAGCAAGTCGTCGACGACGGTCCCCGCCATCGCGATACCGCCCACCGTCGCCGCGGAATGGGTAAGAAACGTCCGCCGGTCCATCGTTGAAGCCATCGTCGACATCCTCTCGCACCAGGATCCAGCGGTCTGCCGAGTCCCCCCTGTCGGTGAACCTAGCAACCCCGACCGGTGAAACGGTGGCGGACCGTTAATTCTTTGACTGTGACCGCCCTCAGCGGTCCGTGCTCGTCGACGACATATCAGGGCCCAGGTGGCGGGAGGAACCACCCGGGCCCTGACGAATGTGGTGATGACCGTCAGTGGGCCATCATGTCCATGCCGGGGCCACATGGCCTCGCGTGATCTGGCGTGCCCGGTGCCCCGCCCACGCGCCCGGTGCCCCGCCCGGCGTCGGCGCGAGCCCGATGCCGACCGTAACGGCTTCCAGGGTGGTGTGATCGGCGCCGACCGTCCCGTCGGCCGCGATCACGGTGCCGGTCGTCACGTCGCCCAAAGTGGCACTCGCGCCCGCTTTCAGGTAGGTCGTCGTGTCGCCGACCTGAATAGTTCGGTAGAAGCCTTGGCGGTCACTCACGGTGATGGTGTCACCCGTGACCGATACGACCGTCCCCGCGACGTGGGCGAGGTCGATCTCGATGGTGGCCGCGGTCGTCGAACTCGTCGTGGAAGTCCGGACCTGGACCCGCTCGCCCACCGCGAGGGCGGACGCCGCGGCGCGCGTGCGCCCCTCGTTCACCGTGGTCAACGGGTCGATCGCGTAGGTGGACGAGGTGCCGTCGGCGTGGCTCACCGTGATCGAGGTCGAGCTCACGTTTGTCACGACGCCACCCGGCGCGTCGCCTACGGGAGCCCCCAGCGGGACGACGACGATGGTGGCGGCGGTCTTTGACCCCGCCGAGGAGACCATGACCGCGACGTTCTCGCCAACGGCCAGGCTGGCGGCAGTGGCCGCGGCGCCGTCCTTACGCACGACGGTCGATCCCGAGATGGCGTAGGTCGCGACGGCGCCCCCGGGGTCCTGCACCGTGATCGAGGTCGGGCTGACTGCGGTGACCGAGCCGACGACGCCGAGGTCGCCGAAGCGTCCACGGTCCCCAGCGTGCGCAGGACGAGACATCGATGTCGTTGCCTTGGTCGCGGTCGACCCGGCGTTGGACGCGGCACCGGCGACACTGATACCGGTCGCGAGCGCACCGATCGCCACCACCGTCGAGACGCCAACGCGCCGGCCGACCCGGTGATTCTTCTTTGCGGACATGGTTCCCTACTTTCTGTCTCGAGAGGGAGGGCGAGACCCGACCATCCTGCTGAACTTGTCTGAGGACCCGTTGTGGTCGACGTAAGACCTCGCTAAAACTGGGCCGGCGGCGGCGGTTTTGGCAAAGCACCCTTCAGGGGTCGCCATCGGGCAGACTGGCTCCGTGCGACTAGCCCCTCACGGAGCCGTACAGGTGAGACACATCTATTAGGGAGGACCACGAACGTGGCGTCGACGTTGGAATCACACGACGGCTCGGTTGAAGAC